>JADFNA010000105.1 GCA_022563625.1 Candidatus Zixiibacteriota bacterium | reverse complement strand
TTGCTGGACCTGGCTCCGCCGAAGCGGCTTCGCGCAGGCGAGCGGACTTTTTTGAACATTCCTTGTGAGGGACTACGGAATAACTATGATGTCTAGGTAGGCGGGAAGACTATCGGCCCCTTGGGTATCGGTGACGCGTAGTTTAAATCGAAACAGTCGTTCTTCTGGAACAAATGGGGCTAAAAATCTGGCCTTTCCCGAGTAAGGGTCAAGAAGAGAGATTTTACTGCCGCGGACTTGTGACCAGTGGTATTGGAGCGATCCTCCCTCGGGATCGTAGCTCGCGAGTCCGTTTAACATGACGGGATCACCCGAATACACGGTTTGGTTTTCCCCGGGATTCGTGACGGGAGGTTGGTTGGTTTGAGTGTTGACTTTGACCTGAATTTCCAATACGGCTTCGCGGCCTCGGTTTTTGACGGTCAGCATTGCCGTTCCGTTTCCCACCAGACGAAGCAGCCCATTGTCATTGATCGTCACGACGGTTTCGTCGTCGACCAGGTAGGCTGTCCCGGTGTCTTTCCTGCGAATGGAGCGAACCGTGCCGTCTGAAAATCGTCCGATGACGCGCAACGCGAGTGTTTTGCCTAAAAAATCGATTTGGTCGTAGACTCGAGCGGATGCGGCTCGTCCGAATCGAAGAGGTTTTTCATTCTCAAAATCTATGTCCTTGAGTTGAGCCTTGGGTTCAACATGGATAAGGATTTCGTCGAAAACGGCCCATTTCTCCGTATCCACTTGCCCTTCTTCTAATTGGGCTACTGCCAATAGGCGATAGGTACCGATGGCAGTTCGTGGCACTCGAATGGTTCCACCGAATGGGGGGTGGTGATCAGGTGTGGAGATAAGGGATCGTTTCCTGTCAACCAATTCTTCCAGCATGTCTTCACCATCGGCATACCAAAAATAGTGGACGGCGGTGATTCCCCCAACTTCGCCGATATCAAGATTGATGGGGACTTTTTCTCCAGATAAATACGTACTGGAATCTTTTGGCTCTACAATTGAAAATGGAAAAACTGTTGTGGTAAAGGTGAATAGGCTACAGAATGCTAAAATCCCTGAAATATATACCCAATGCCAAAATCTCTCCATCAGGAATCGCCTCCGATATGAGATCGTTCGATTCCAAGAATGACGCGCAGTGAGCTGGACGTAATTCCGAGGGCAATGCCAATCATAATCGCCCTCTGGCCTGCAGTATTGGCATAGGACATAATCCAATCGGCGAATTCACTAAAGTAAGGTGTGTCAGTCAATCCGAGATAAGATACCATCGGATCAAACAGCGGCACCCGGCCGGCCATAACGAAAAACGCCGTAATGAGCAACAGCGTTGATTCAAAACTTCGCGCTCTGAACGCGCGATAAGAAGCCGAAGCCACGAAAAATGCCAGCATAGAGAACATGGTGGCGGAAAGGGCCGAATACACATGGGTATACATCCACTTGTAAGGAGTGCCGTCGGCATCATGCGCAGTCCCGTCGCTGATGGAATTGGCAACGGTTGTGAAACCAATTACGAGCATGATGAGCATTGAAATGACGGTAATCAGTCCATACTGCCAGCCTTCGGATTTACGCGCCACTTTCTGCAGCGAGATCTGGGCCAGATTCAGCAACCCCAGCCAGATGGCGAATGCGGCGATAATACTATACCAGTCGCCGAAAATGTTTTCAGCTTCACCAAAAGGCCAGTGAGGGATGAAATAACTGATCGCAAAGACAAGTCCAGCGATGGCGGTTATCAGTAACGGTAATTCGCGTTTCATTTTAGATTTACTATTAGATTCCTATCGCCGCTGCAACGCCTATTGGACTCTAAAATAATCCGCCAGATACATCCAGTCTGGTAATTCCGTAATACTTCCAACGAGAACGATAATCGTACCGACAACCAGCGCCGAGAGAAAGATGGCTTTGCCGACATCCTGTCCTTTGAGTGAGCCAAGCTGGCGCGGTTCGCGCGAAAGATAGGCGCTGGCGGCAAACAACTCCTCGCCAATCAGTGTATAGTCACAAGCTGCCACAAAAAACGGCAATTGCGCGGGCATGGCCGTGCCGGCAATCTGAATAGCTCCGGCTTCGTTTCCGGTCTCGGCCAGAATCAATGACTCGGCGAAAAACGCGCCCATGTAGAATATGGCGGCCGGTTTTTCGCGGATGAACATACCATCCAGCGCGGCGGCATAACCGAACTGATCTTCGGTGACAAAATGAACCTGAGCTTCTTGAAATAAATCAGGCCGTCCGACCTTGGAATAGGCCTCTTTCATTGTCTCACGCGCCGTGACCATCACCATTGACTTGGAAACCGGCACTTCCAGCCAGGTTTCATATTCGGCGGCAACGGCGGCGACACGCCCGAGTATCGCCATTCCGGCGATTGTCTGCACATCGTTCATATCCTGAATGCCGGGAATGAAGAAGATTTTTTTACCCATTTCCGTGGCGCGCCCGACCGCTTCTTCGACTGCGTCGATTCCTGCTATTTTGCGCACAAAAATTTCCGCGCCCCCGAAAATGTCTTTGCGAAAAAATGAAAGCCCCAAAACCACAATAAGAATCAGTATCCAGGGTGTTTCAACAAAGATACCCAGACCCGCAATAAAGATAACATTCAGTATCCACAGATAACTCTTGCCACTCTTGGCCTGGGTGATAAACTGTAGAATTGAGAAAGTGACGATTAAAAAGAGCAGGAGTGTGATTGTCCTGCCGCTGTTGAACCACTGCGGGCCGGAAACCACCGGTCCCCAGGGAACTGAGGCGCCGGCGACCAGCGCCTTTTCGCCTGCGGCGTCCACATAATTTCTGATAGCATCTACACGATAATAGTATTCAATCTTGTCGCTCGTCTGATTGTCTGTCGTTTTAGACTTCCCGCTCCCCGCTTCGCCGACTTTTTCGAATGGCCCGGAGGGTGAGGTCGACCGGTACACAACATAGCCGTCAATTCCGCCGTTGGAATCGTCCGCGGAGAGCGTCCAGGTCACAAGTACTGCGCCACCGCCGTCATTGGGATTGTCTGCGGCCACAACATCTGTCGGCGGAGCTGGCGGGGCTGGAGGGGCCTGAGGAGCCAGAGTGTCGGATTCCGAAGCGGCAGCTACATCCTGTGCGAGTGTTATTGGTGACAGGCCTGGAGATAATAGCAGCGCCAGCGCGGTAAATACCGAACAAAGCGCCAGAGGCGGCCTGTACCTGGGTCTGGGAAAGCACATACGAAGTGTCAGCTGATTAAATCCCCGCTTGCGGAGATTTCACAACATTAACGGCCGCTCTCCAGTTCGATTTGAGATAGCAGATCGCGCAAGTCGAATCGTTGACTGTTAGAGAATGCGTTTAATGAATTATGGTATTTTGCTCTTGTTTGTGAGGAAAAATCCAACTCGGCGTGAGTGGCCGGAGTCGTAGTCGGGGGAATCCTGTCAGCCGCAATCATGCAATACCTTAGAAGTCTACTTCCGCCATGTGCCGAACGAAGCCAACAGCTTCGAGTATTCAAATAATCCCACGACGCTGGATTCTGACGAAGAATTCTGTCCTCAAAATCCAGTCCCGCAAAGCTATAGACCGGCTATATCTTTGTCAAGCAACTAAATTGCACCCTCTCAAAGAGGGTTAGGACCTTGCCAGACATAGCGCCCGACTCAAAATGTGTATTTTAGACCTAGATTCATGCGCGTATCCAGTTTGTCAACACCCGGCGCCGGATGTCCGTCATAGCCCAGTTTGAAATTTACCGTCAGGGCCAGATTTTCGCTCAAAGGCGCATTGATGCTTGATTGATTCAAGGCCCGCGAATCAGCGAATTCGTCAACACGGGGCTGAAAATAGGTTATAGAGGAAAACTTGAGGCGAGGGGAGGACAACGTGAAACTCAAGTATGAGCTGAATCTGGCCACCTCATTTGTTGGCGGCTGAACTCCTCCTGATTCTTGAAACTCTTCTCGCTCATACATCAGCGCCAAACCGGCAAAAACGGCGCTTCGCTCAGAGCTGGCGAGATTGATGCGCAAACCCCCGCCGGCCAAAAAACGAGAGGAAAGCCTGAGGGCTTCGTCATATTGCAACTGGACAAACGACTCCAAACTTAAGCGGCTTTGGGGCCGCCAATGGTAGCGGGCGTGTGCAAACGCTTTTTGCGCATAGCGGCTGTCGGCCTGTTCGCGCAACTCGCCGCGAGTGAGAAAAAAGAACGCCTGAGACGGGGTCGAAAAGCGAATCCCCAGTCCATAACCGACATCCAGCGCTTCTGTGTTACCTGAACTGTAGGATGCAGAGAACTCCGCTTCACCGCCAAAACCGGAGGTGATTTTCGCGCGCATAGTTTCGATATTGACAATCGCAAATGTGGGAGTGGCGCAAACTAAAATGAGGAGTGATATAAATAGCAGCGGCCGCCGGTTGTCTTTCATAATCAAGAGCAAGATATGAGCTTAACCGCCGACACTGGCAACTAAAACCGGACTTATAGTTAAAGTAATGAAAAAAAGAACGGCTGAGGCGAGATTTGCGCTTTCGTGTCAGCCGTCCTGGATACCGAAATGTTTGCAGGAAAATTCTGGCGGGTTATCCAGCCTTTTTCATTTTCCTGCGTGATCGTCTTTTGCGTTTGACTTTCAAGATTGTGCCACGGCATTTCGGCGAGCCGCAACGGCAGGGATACATTGCGCGGTCTTTTTCGGTCAAAACGCCCACGTGCTCGAAGGCATAGTCATAGGTCAACTCGGCCCCCGGCTGGATATTGCGAAAAGCGTAAATCCAGATACCGCCGTCTTCTTCAACCGCCTCGCAATTCGGCTGGCAGGAGTGGTTGATATAGCGCGCCACATTCCCATTTCTGCTGCCGTCAATCACACGCTTGTCATCCAGTGTAAACAGGAATGTGTGATGCCGGCTCATGCCTTCGTCATCATAGCGCTTATCGGCTTCTTCATTGGTGATGATTTCACCGAGATATTCAATAAGCCGCTGGTTTTTGCGGATGCGCCGGGCGGCCACAATGCCTTTGCCCTGTATGGCTGAATTGCGAAGGGCAAACGGCAACCCGTTTGAACTATTTGAACTGGATGAGTTGCCGTTCAGGCGCCCGTTGGTTCTCGCTTTGCTTTTGGATGTTGCAGTTTCTCTCATACTCTGGTTGTCTTTTCTTTCATCCGCTACACCCTCAAGCGACCGTGAGACCTGTCGAGCGCGCAACATGATGCCTTCAAATGGTTGTTGTTCTTACAGTTAGACCCGGACTCTCCGGGTAGTCGAGTGTAGTAACTGCAATCAGAGCGCCAGATCAGCGGCGCCGACTCATTATGGGGCCTGGAGCGGGCTTGGTCAAGGAAGAAGTGGGCGCTCATCGAGAGAAAGTTGATCTGGCCTCGATTCTGTCGATATAGACCTCCAGACGGAAAATGCAAATCATAATACGCTCTTAACAACATTTCAGAGGCAAAACAAATGAAACGAATCAGACTACTACTACTGGCCTTCGTTATTTTTGCGGCAGGCTGCAGCGCTGAGCGCCAGAGCCAGATTGGCGGCGCTCCCTCACGCGCCAAGAGCAAGGCCATGCAGGTTGAAGCCCAGATGCTGCTCAAACAGATTTACACCATGCAGAGAACATATTACCGGGTGCACAAGAATTACACGGACAACCTGTATGATATGGGCATGACTCTGCCAGGAAACGTGAAATATTCTTACCGAATCAATATCAACGAAAGTGGCTGGACCTGCACGGCGAGGGCGAATCTGGATAATGATGACACAATCGACAAATGGATAGTCGATCAAAGTGGCAGCGTTCATTGCGCAACCGATGATGCGACATCGTAGAGTTAAAAGAAACGCTTTGGAAAGTTCTATAATGATCCAATAGGGGGAGCCTTCTCACGCCGCATTCTCAATAATCCAGTTGCGAAAGTCGTCTCGTAGCCCCCGCCACTTACCTAACCAATGAATTCACAAGTAGTTACTATAAGGAGTTAGTTTAGCTTTCAAACTCACTTGAGATGAGAAAACTGCCTCTTAGGTTTCGACATTATATGGTTCACATTGCCTGACCGCATTTAACGATTTACTAAGCCCGACATTAATAGTAAGAAAGGATGATTAAAAGCACGCATCTCAATTTCTATTCATCGTAATTGGTGAAGCGTTTACGCATAACTTCATCAACACTTCATATTTGGCTACTCATTCACTATATATTGGATTGTAGTTGATGTGAGTTACAAGAGTCTGCTCTGACATTGCTTGTGATCACGTTTATTCGGTAACTGGCTGAGGCAATTATGAATCAGTTCTCGATCAGAAATT
>JADFNA010000104.1 GCA_022563625.1 Candidatus Zixiibacteriota bacterium | reverse complement strand
TCCGCATATTCAAGCGGCGCATGGAATTACTGTCGCGAATCAGGCCGGAATATACAATCGATCTGAAGGAAAACGCCAGCCCCAATCCGAACATTTTTCAAAAGCATGGCCATTTATTTCCGGGGGAGCCCACTACTCAAAAAAATCCCGCGACAGATAATCAGTCGCGGGATTCGCTGAGACTTTCAGGTAATCCAGCCGCCCATCCAGGGGCGCAGGGAGTACCCGAGAGGCGGTTATGAAAACTATCTTAGTATATGCTCCACCACAATATGCGGCCAGCTCTGGCGGGCATTCGGAAACGGCTCGGTAATACCGGTAAAGTTCATCATCCGCATATTGATAAATGGCTCCGATTGCCCCAATTCACGACCCAGCACAATCATCGGGAAATTCCGTGTTGAATCACGATAGTTGTCCGGTTCCACAGTAATTATCGCTATCGCGGTGTCCGCGATTGTGCCAAAGAAATTCCAGGCGGGTCCGCCGCCGATGATGGGTGGGATTAACGGCAGATTGATAAGAAAATCCTCGCCCGGAAATGGGGGCCGCTCAAGAGTATCGGAGAAGCCTCCGTTGTCTCCCGGAAAGTTATAGCCAATCTCATTGCTGTAACTGTACACATTGCGGCTGATCGTGCTGTCCCCACCATAGCTGGTCACCAGCACGGTATCTAAGACCGAATCAATGGTAGTATCCAGCCAGATACCGGTGCCATACATAAGCCGGCCCTCTTTTTCCCAGTTGATTACTTTATTCTCTCCAAAATTCATGCGCACAAAATTCGTCGGCTCCGCAGTGACATGCGGACCCAGTATCCATCCCTTGTAATGCCAGCCTGTCCCGGTCAGATCATGCAGGTCAATAAATCCATTTGAGAAGTTATTTACGAAAAAAGTATTGAACCCGGACACGGACGCTGTGGTGCGGAAGACATAATCTCGATTCGCCTGATATATAACCGTTTGAAAGTGGGCGGGGTCGCCGAATGACAGGGTTTCCGGCCTGCCGATAATCGTGTCAGGAGTGATACCGCTCAAATCTATCCAGGTTACCGTGTCGGTGTTTATCGAGACAATATGGAAAAACGCACGCACGGTATTCACAGTAAAGGTGTCCAGATTGAAGGGGCTAAAACGCAGGTAATTGACCGGAAAAACGCTGTCAATTCCCAGTGTGTCGAGCGTTGTGCCGCTAGTGTCGTCTCTGATGGAATCGCGCTGGATCTGCAGTGGCGCCGGACTTACGAACTCGACTTTGATGTCAAAGGTATCCTGCAAAGTAAACCGGGACGCAGAATAAACAGCAAACCAGACCCCGGATTCATTGCCGAGCAAGTCTCCATCAGTGGGCGTCTGCATGCTCACAAGTCCGGTCACAGTCGTATCATACCCCAGCGGAAATTTGAGCGACATGAACTGATCCACTTTCGGGTCCTGAATACGGTCCCAGAGGAAAATTGCGCTTGGCCTTGCTGATACTGAATCGATGTACTCGACAGAAATCGCGAGATAATCCCACTCGAGAATACTTAAATCCAGCTCGAAAACGCGCTCACGTTTCATATTGTTTTCATCCCGCATAATGTAAATGTTTTGGTCCCATCCAAAACGGCCCAGTGACATGACATCCTTGTCCGAAATAGTCAGTGGGCTTTCAAAAGTGGGATTGCCACGCAACAGCCACATCTCGTAAATCATGCCCGCCGGAGGCGAAGGGAACGAGCGAGGTGTCAAATTGAGAGTAGTTGTGGAAAACCCGGTTGTTGTCGGCTGCGTTTCAGAACAGCCGATAACTAAGGCGATGACCAGGCAGAGAGAGCAAACAAAGGCGGTTAACATGAATCTCGGGTGGTGTGCCGCGCGTATTGCCATGCGAAAATGTCCTCACAGTAGACTTTAATGGTTTCTCGATAATCTTAACGTAGTAAGAGCTGAGGCTCAGACTCAACCTCCCGCTCAGAACCGAATAATATGTTATAGCTCCTTCACTGTCAAGGGGTTGCGGACTTGCGCTAAACTTCTCTGTGCCTGGCTCCACGGTCAAGTCCAAGCTGTTGTGGGTCAAGACGTTCAATTCAGAGGATTTCTAAAGTCGAACTCTCAACAGCCGATTATATGCTCTACGGGGTCCCAGAGCCGCTGGCGGTATGATTTGGCCTTAAAACCCTCTGCCAGGCGCCGCCCGATTTATCGAAAACTGACAGCTACGAGTTTGGACGACAATGACTGAAGATAAAAAAACCAATCATCCGCCAAATCTGGGAGAGCCATTTGGTCCCCAACACAAAAACCCGGCTCCACCTACTCCACCTGCTCCACCTGCTCAGCCGGCTGCTTCGGCCAAGCAGAACGCTGCCAATGATGACGACACCCTAGAAATAGCATCCCCCGGGGCCGCCTTTGCAGGCGGCGTTTCCGGATCGCCTACACCGCCGGGATTTGCGACAACACAGCACGTCGGGACGCCCCATCATCCTCAACCACCAAAGACTACGGCCGAGAAAGCAAAACCGGCCAGCCTTCCTCAATCACCACCGGCACCGAAACATGCCCCTGCTTCCAAGCAAGAGGCCAATATCGCTAATCCGGGCCTGACCCAAGGGCATACGCCTAAGGCTGCCGCAAAAAAAGTGTCTCCACAACAGGCCCAGTCGATATCAAGCAAACTCAAGGCCGGCAGCGCTGGATTGTCCGAGAATCAGAGCAGAAGGTTAATCGAGTCTCTCGAATCCGGCGAACTGCCTCCTCCGGGAGAAAAGAAAACCGCGCCCGCAGCGGGAAAATTACTACGGCGCAGGGCGAGTTCCACACGCCGGCCTTTATGCCGGTCGGGACCGCTGGCTCTGTCAAAGCCTTGACCTGCGCTGATCTTGAAGAGGCCGGCGCCGAAATTGTCCTCGGCAACTCCTATCATCTCTACCTGCGCCCCGGACACGAACTTATTTCCCGGCATGGCGGGCTGGCGGCTTTCACTGGCTGGAACAAACCGACGCTGACTGATTCTGGCGGGTTTCAGGTTATGTCGCTCTCGGAAAAACTGAAAATCACCGATGATGGCGTCACATTCGCCTCGATTCATGACGGCTCAATGCATCATTTCACTCCTGAACGGGTGATCGAAATCCAGATAGCTCTCGGCGCCGATATTATCATGTCTTTTGACCAATGTCCCCCGGCAGATTGCGACAGATCATTCGCCATCACAGCGCTTGAGCGAACCACAGCCTGGGCCAAACGCGGCAAGAAATATTTTGACGCAAATGCCGCCACAGCGCCAGAGGAAAACACACAGCAACTGTATGGGATTTTACAGGGGTGGACTGATAAAGAACTGCGCAAACAGTCAGCCGAAGAAATCACTGCGCTGGATTTCCCCGGTTATGCCATCGGCGGTCTGGCGGTCGGTGAGGACAAAAACATACTATATGACATGACCGATTACACGGCGGACCTGCTCCCCGAAGATAAGCCGCGCTATCTGATGGGCGTAGGGTATCCCGAGGACATTTTGCAGGCTGTTTCCTGCGGTGTTGATATGTTTGACTGTGTGCTTCCGACACGCAATGCGCGCACCGGCCTGGTGTTTACCTCGGAGGGGCCGCTGGTGTTTCGCAACGCTGATTGCGCCGACGACAACCGGCCGTTTGACCCGAACTGCGACTGCAAGGTTTGCCGCCGCTACAGCCGCGCGTATATTCGCCATCTGTACAATCAGAGCGAAATCACCGCGCAGATTCTGGCGACCTATCACTCAATCTATTTTTATCAGAAGCTGATGGGAAATATCAGAAAAGCAATCGCCAGCGGGGTGTTCGATACATTCCGCAAAGAATTTCTGGAGTTGTATCAGAGTTCGAAAATCGGAGCTTGAATATCAGAGCTTGAATAAATATCCCAGATTCACCCGCGCAACCGAAAATGTTCCGTCAATTTCTTCCAAACTGTAATCGCCGTTACTAAAATCGCGCCGGTAGACATAGTCCGGGTTGGCCTGCTGGAAAGAAACTTCAAACACAAACAGTTCTTCAAAACGCAGTCCCATCAATATCCGGTAGCCAAAGCTGTTTTTGAGGCTGACATGGGTCACACCCAGATAGGTTTCAAGTGAATCAAGGGTTTCTGACGCGACCTGAAGGTTGTTGACCCCAAAGGCAACCCCCAGCCCCACATAACTAATTAATCCTTTGCGTCCGCGGTATGCCAGCGCGTCTAGATTGAAATTCATACTGGACTTTCGTCCGCGCGGCGCGAAAGGATCAGTCACCTCCGCTTCACTGTAGTCTATGCCAAAACGCAGGAGATAGGGATGAACGATGCGGAATTCTAATTTCGTCCCGAATTCAAAACCCGCGCGCAAATCGCGATTCGGGGTTTGCATGCCGCCATAGATATTCAACGAGTATTCGTTGGCGGTATCAAAGACTTCCGGCGGGACAATTACCACCGGGGCAAAGGAGAACATAACAATTAGCGCTTCGGCCATACAGGCTCCAGTGTCTGAGCGCGGTGTGGGCGCGCATGCAGGGTTTTCTTTGGTCTGCCGCAGTGAGGAGCGACAGATGGCCCTTCAGGACTCACGGGAATATAACACATTCCTCCAATTCCTCTAACTCCAAAATCAGCGAAATGTTAGCCCGAAAGGCCAAAACACGGCCTTAATTGACCGGCCTAACAGGTCTCATTTGCCCGAATGAATCGGCGTTGACTTCTGAGGGAGCGACGGTATATTTGCGCTTTCACAGGGCGGCGCACGGGAG
Source organism: Candidatus Zixiibacteriota bacterium (assembly GCA_022563625.1). Lineage (GTDB taxonomy): Bacteria > Zixibacteria > MSB-5A5 > GN15 > JACZUZ01 > JADFNA01. Next base: position 1,622 of record JADFNA010000104.1, on the reverse strand, counting down.
CAACAGGGTCTCGCAACCGCTCTGAAAAGTGAATGTCGATTTCCACACTCTAGCTAAGCAAGGAATACAGATGGCAAAGGCCAAACCCGTTAAAACAACTAAAGCTAAGACATACAAGAACTTCATTGGAGGCTCCTGGGTCAATTCCGCCTCCGGCAAAACCTTTGAGAACCGCAATCCGGCTAATCTGGATGACATAATTGGCAAGTTCCAAGACTCGAATGAGGCGGACGTTAAAGCGGCGGTTAAGGCCGCCCGGGGCGCCTTTCCTGCCTGGAGAGCTATGCCCGCGCCCGTCAGGGCCGAAATTCTTTACAAAGCCGGTGAAGAGCTTATCAAGCAAAAAGAGGAAATCGCCAAAACCATGACCCGCGAAATGGGCAAGGTTTTGAAGGAGACCCGCGGCGATGTCCAGGAAGCGATTGACATGACCTATTTCATGGCCGGTGAGGGTCGCCGAATGCACGGGGCGACCATGCCCTCGGAGTTGGCCAATAAGTTCAACATGACCATTCGCCAGCCAATCGGCGTGGTGGGCATGATCACGCCCTGGAATTTCCCGATTGCAATCCCTTCTTGGAAAATCATGCCGGCCCTGATATGTGGCAACACAGCGGTCATCAAATCCGCGCCGGACACACCCTGGTCAGTCTGGAAATTGGTCGAGATTCTCCATAACGCAGGTTTGCCCAAAGGTGTCTTGAATATGATTTCCGGCGGCGGCCCGGAAGCCGGCCAGCCGCTGGTGGAACATCGTGAGGTGGACATTGTCTCATTCACCGGTTCGACACGCACCGGACGTTTGATTTCCGAGATGTGTGCGCCGACATTCAAACATTGCAGTCTCGAAATGGGCGGCAAAAATGTCATCATTGTCATGGACGACGCCGATGTTGAGCTGGCGGTAGAGGGCGCAATCTGGGCGGCGTTCGGCACTTCCGGCCAGCGCTGCACGGCCGCGTCACGAATGGTCGTTCACAAGAAAGTTATTAAGGACTTCACGCAGTCGCTGATGGACAAAGCCAAAAAACTGCGCGTCGGCAACGGTCTGGATTCTAAAACAGACATGGGTCCGATTATAAATGAGCCGCAGATGGAAAAAATCTTGAAATATATCGAAATCGGTCACAAAGAAGGCGCCAGCATGTTGTGCGGCGGCAAGCGGCTGATGGGTATAAAACACAAAAATGGGTATTTCATCGCCCCGACTGTGTTTGCGGGCGTAACAGAAGACATGACGATTTTCAAAGAGGAAATTTTCGGCCCGGTCACGGACGTGGTCCAATGCGAAGACCTTGAAGACGGCATCCGCATCGCTAACAACACAATCTATGGCCTGTCCGCCTCGATCTATACGCGCGACGTTAACAGCGCATTTAAGGCTATGCGCGATGTTTACACCGGGCTGTTTTATATTAACGCGCCGACAATCGGCGCCGAGGTGCATCTGCCGTTCGGCGGCACACGCAACACCGGCAATGGACACCGCGAGGCGGGCCAGCAGGCGCTGGATATTTTCTCGGAGTGGAAATCAGTCTATGTCGATTTCTCCGGGAAAATTCAAAAAGCGCAAATTGACAATTAAACGAATCAGACTGATTCAAGGTGTTCGTTAATGTTTC
>JADFNA010000103.1 GCA_022563625.1 Candidatus Zixiibacteriota bacterium | reverse complement strand
CCAAGACCTCCAGAGCATAAAACGATCCGCCGGAGTAGCCGGTGTATTCCGCCTCCAGGCGCATCAGGTCATATTCCAGTGATTTATTATTAGTGACCGTGCGGCTCTCAAGGGTCCCGGCCAGTTGGAAACGGTCGAAACGGCCGATCTCAATCTCGATTCCGGCCTGTCCGCCGAATTTCTGATAGCCGCTGGAAAAAGCGGTCGAGCCGCTGTCGTCGTCTTTGAGGTCATTGAACTCGGCCCGCAGAGCCACAAAAGGGCGGACTTTCTTGGACAGGTTATGGCTCCATTTTAATCGAGCGCGGCCAAGAATAAACTCATCGCCGATTTCGCGCGCGCCGTTTGTCCGCTGGCGAGTCTCCAGCCAGAAACTCCCGGAGAGCCGGTTGCCGGACCCTCTCAGTCCCAGTTGTGAACTGAACCTGCCGCGCAAATAGTCGCGCGATTGCTCGCCATACGCTGCCAGCCGAAGCCGCTCATCTCGGAACGGCCGTAGCGTAACACTGCCGAACACTCCCGGTTGATTCAGATACTCCTGATAGAGCTTGCTGGCGATGTCTATGCTGTCATTGGCCGAATCAAGCGTGGCGACAAAAAAGGTCTGCGAGATATAGTCATATGATGTGCCAAATGAGTATTCCGCCAGCGGGGCTTTTTGCTCATCGAAGAGTGAAAACGTCTGGGCCTGGGCGTCTACAAATGTAAGAACGGGGATACTCAGGCCAAGGGCGAAAAAAACAGTGAGGCCGCGGAAGGCTCTCACTCCGCGGTCTCCGACTGTATGCATCTCGGTCCACCCGCACAGCCATGTCTGTCTGCATTGATTTTTTCTTGTTTCCATCAGCGGCTCTAGTTGCCTTGGTCGTCCCGTCAGTGCAAAAATAAGAAGTCACTCTTATCTCATTAACAGCCGTTTGGCCTGTCTGAGCAGCAACTCTGCTGCTTTGAGCTGTCCGGCGGCGGCGTCATTCAAACCGTCATTGATTAGACTCTCTGCGTCGGACATGATGCCGCGCGCTCGGCCGATCAAATCCAGAGCCTCACGGTTGTTTTGGTCTCTGGCTTTTTCTTCGAGTTGATCAGCCCGTGTGTTAAGCGACTGCAAAAAGTGGTTCTGACGATCTTGGGCGCCGCACAATCCCTGGGCCCGCTGGGCCAGTTGGCCGGCCAGTTTGAGGGCCGTGCGCGCCTGCTTTACATGTCCCTCGCGGAAAAGCTCTTTGGCTCCATCCAAAGAGTTGGCCGCTTTGGACAGGACATCTGCGGCCTGCGGGTTTTCACATTCGGACAGCGCTTGTCTCACTCTGTCAATCAACTCCTGGACGGACATGAAGCGCCGCTCCAGCCCTTGCTCGAGCTGGTTGTGCTGGCGCAAGCGGCGGAGAATCTGCTGCGCCCCGCGCTGGGCCTCTGAGGTCAACTTGAGGGCCATTCGCGGATGTCCCGAGCGAAACAACTCCCAGGCCCGCTGCTGCGTTTCAACCACCCGCTCGATATGCCCGATCAACTGCGGCGGAGCGTCGGCCGTTGCATGTTCGCGCAAACGTGCGATCAACTCATCTGTCTTGGTCAGCCGCCGCTCGACCAGCGATTCGTTTTCATCTCGAGTATTGATCGACGCCAGAGCCGCCGCAGCTTTCTTGCGCGCCTCCATAGTCAGGTTCAGCGCCAGTGGTCCGCGTCCGGCCTGGCAGTTCTTGATCGCCTCCTGCTGAATAGTGAATGCGATTTCCAACAGTGACTTCGCGCGCTCAATACTGGCCACCGAAACCGCATGCGAAGCCTCAATCACTTTTTCTTTGGCGCGATTCAGTCCCATCTGGGTGCGCTCGAGTTCAGTCTGTACTCGTTCGCCGCACTGCGCCTGAGCTTCTGAGCTCATAGAGAGTGTCAGGGCGAATGCCGCCAGTATACCTGCGAGAATCAGTTTTGTGTTTTTCATTTTGTTCATCCTGTCTTTGGCTCTGTTCAGGTTATCGACCTTCAGAAACGGTCCTCTATCCCTGAGAGTCATATATACAACTCCGGCGCCAAAAGCTAAGATGTTGTATTGCAAAGAGATAAAAAAACGAACAGGTGCGGTTTGTACCGGGCGGTACGGAGATTCTGGACGTCTGGGGACGAATAGCCGCTGCTAGATTTCTATCCCATGAAACTTCATCCGCGAATAGAGCCGCCTGCGCGTGATACCCAGCAGTTTGGCCGCCTCGGTTTTGTTGTCGGCGCATTTCTTGAGCGCTTCCAGAATCATTTGCTTTTCAGACTCTTCAATGCCAATTGGTGAGCCGGCAGGTGTGTTATGGCCGTCAGTGTCTTTTCCCTCTTCCGCGCTGTGGCCAATGTCGGCGAGATGTTCGGGTGTGATCTGATTTGAACCGGCCAATATTGTCGCGCGCTCAATTATGTTTCGCAGTTCGCGCACATTGCCGGGCCAGGTGTATGACTGAAGCAGCAAAAGCGCCTCAGCGCTTATGTCATCTTCGTTCCTGCCATTGGCGTTCAAAAAATGTGTCACAAACTCCGGGATATCTTCGGCCCGCTCGGCCAGAGAAGGCATAGCTATTGGAAACACGTTCAAGCGGAAAAATAAATCTTCGCGAAACATTCCGGATGCGATAACTTTTTTCAAATCACGGTTAGTGGCGGCAATAACACGCACGTCAACTTTGATATCATCTGTCCCGCCGACACGGGTGAATGAACGCTCTTCGAGCACACGCAAGAGTTTTGTCTGAAGAGCCGCAGATGTCTCGCCGATTTCATCGAGAAAGATAGTCCCGCTGTCAGCCAGTTCAAACCGCCCGCGTTTGAGCTGGCTGGCTCCCGTGAAAGCGCCTTTGACATGCCCGAATAGTTCTGATTCGAGCAGCGTCTCTGTCAGCGCCGCGCAGTTGACTGCCACAAACGGTTTTTTTGCGCGGGGTGACAGTTCATGAATCAACCGCGCCGCGACTTCTTTGCCCGAACCTGTCGGCCCGGTTAAGAGCACAGTCGAGTTCGTGGATGCGACCTGTTTGATCATGCGGTTGACTTTGTTGATCGCCGGTGATTTGCCAAAGACGATCCCTTGCGCCTGCGCTTTGAATTCATCGGCGGCTTCGGCGTTTTTCTTGTCCGCCGAGCCTTGCAGCGCCGAATAGCTCAAGACCTGATGCGCCAGTTCGACCAGTTTTGCATTTTCAAAAGGCTTTTCGATATACCTGGCCACACCCAGAGAGCCGGCTTTGACCGCCGAATCAATTGAAGCATATGCAGTCATCAGAATCATGGCGATTCCGCCTTTGCGTTTGGCCGCTTCAAGCACATCGAGTCCGGATTTTTCAGGCATGGACAGATCAGTGATGACCAGATCAAATTTCTGTTTTTCGATCATGCCAATCGCCGCCACTGAGCTGTTGGTGGCGCTTACATCAAAACCTTCATCCAGCAGTTCTCCTTCGAGAATCAGCGTGACTTTTGGTTCGTCATCAACCAGTAAAATATGCGCCATGTGTTATCCTATCTCGTCCACTCGGGATTCAAGCGCCTTATTTGCGGATGGCAGCGGCCGGCTGAGCGCCTGTCTGTTTCTTGCCGCCGCTGATTTCAGTGACCGGCAGCGTGACGGTGAATTTTGTCGGGCCGCCCTCGGACGAATGGACTGTGATAGTTCCTTTCATACGCTGCACAAGCGTTCGGCACAAATACAACCCGAGACCGGAACCCTGTTGTTTAGTCGTATAGAATGGCTCGAACAGGCGCGTCTGGTTTTTTTCGCTGATGCCCAGACCATTGTCAATGACATGAATCCGGAAACTCGTTGGGGAAATTTCGACAGTCAGGCGTATTTCGGCGCCCTCGGTTTTGTCCTGCGAGGCGGCCGCCAGCGCCGCCTGCGAGGCATTCAGTATCAGATTCAGGGCCACCTGCCGCAGCGCCGCGCGGTCAATCAACAGCGCATGCGAATCACCTCGCATATACTTGCTGACTGACTCGGCGCTGGGCGGGACAAGTGTGGTGAATGATACGTTGTCGTTCTGCATACGCGGCCGCAACTGCGCGCAGAGTTCCCGCAATTCACCAAGCGCCTGATCGAGAGTGACATAAGTCAAGGTGACTTTATCCGGCGAACGCGAAAAATCCAAATAGCCAGTAACAATTTTGTTGAGCCGGTCGACTTCTTCAATCACAAAGTCCGCCTCGGTCAACCCTGTTTTCTTTTTCAGCCGTTCACCGGCGGCGCGCAGTATGGTCAGCGGGTTTTTGATTTCATGTGAAACGAGGGCCACCATGCGCCCCAGATTCATCTCCGATTGCTGGCGCAGCGCTGATTGTTCAGCCAGGCTGACCCGCCGCTGGATTAACAGAAAGAATATCGCAAATACAATCGCCGCCAGCACACTGATGGCGCTGGAAAAAATCAAGTTCGCCCTGAGTTGGGCGAGCGTGTCACTGTAGTTAACATCGGCTTCAACACCAAGAGCGGCCAATGGCGCTCCGTCGGCGCCATACAGCGGCGCAAAAGCGGACTTCAAAATCACACCACCGGCCTCATAACTTGCCGTCACCAGCGCTCCGCGCGTCGGCGGGGCGCCGGCGGCTGATTCGAAAACACCGCCAAGCGCGGCGCTGTTTAACTCGGCCAGAAGATAAAACGAATCCGCTTCGGCGCGTGAACTGGCGATGACATTATAGCCGAAATCCAAAATAAAAATCTCGGAGACTGAATCAGCAAGAGAGAGGGCGGCCAGATAATCCAACGCGCGCAAGTATTGCTCGATATCGCCGGAAATGAGATCGTCGACTTCCTCAGGCGTGAACAATACCGAGCCGGAAATCGCCAGTGAGCGCAAACGGGCGTCGAGCTGGTCCGCGAAACGCTCACTGGTGCGTTCAAAATATATCCACCAGAACGCATTGACCGCCACCACCAACAGCGCCGCGAATATGATTATCAGCGCCTGGCGGCTGATCCTCGGCGAAGTTATTTTGTTTGACATGCTCGGAGCCATGTCTATAGTATCGGTCACAGGCGCCGCTCAGGTCAACTAAACTGGACCGACCGTTAACGTAAATGTCAGAACCCGGCCGAAGCTGGCAGCTCTCTTTGGAGATTTTGACCTACTAAGTTCATTCAATACGGATAGTTTCCGACGCCATTCTGTGTCTTTGCGAGGAGTCCGGAAGCCGCCGGCGGGCGACGTGGTAATCTGACAGTCAAGTCACTATATTGCCACTCACCGAAAGGAGTATGAAAGAAGCCAGCCATGAAAGCGCCAGATGTTGATTACCCTGTCCCTTTCGACGGTTACCGCGAGCGGACCGAGGGACTTTTCTATGGTATGCCGTTTGTCAATTACCTGGGGATCAAGATTATTGAATTCGGCCCCGGCTGGCTGGACTGCCAGATCGAAAACCGAATAGAGATTCAGCAGCAAAACGGTTATGTGCACGCCGGTGTGATCGCGACTATGGCGGATATGTCAGCCGGGATCGCCGGGGCCACGCTGGTTGACGAAACGCGTAATCCATTGTCAGTCGGGTTCAACATCGCCCTGCTCAGACCGGCGTTGGGAGAACGAATAATCGCACGCGGCCGGGTAGTCAAACGCGGCAAACAAATCAACCTGGCTGAAAGCTGGATCTACGGCGTCACCGGCGAATCCGAAAAACTTGTGGCGCGCGGGTATCTGACAATGACAGCGGTGTGAGTGTGCGTGGTGTAGCAGAGCGTTCAGTTCGGGCGCTGCAAAGCTAAACCTGTCATTCTGGGCGTAATGACACAGAGTTTTGTTGTAGGGGCGCCTTTGTTGTTGCTTCGAGATTGTAAGTGATTGAACTCGGGCGGGGCAAGCCCCGCCCCTACAGGTGGAAATGGTTATTTATTAACGTTGGTCTCAGCGCTGTCACTCAGCGCGTCTTCCAGGATTTGCAGGTTCGCTCGGGCCGGTGTGAATTCCGGGTTTAGTTTTATCGTTTCAAGATAACTTTCCCGTGCGCGCACAAACTCCTCCTGTAAATGATACACCAGCGCCAGTCGGTAGTGGATGTTGTAATCGAGTCTGTCAATTTCTTTGGCGCGCTCAAGCAGATTGCGGGCGTCATCAAGTTTTTGCTGTGTCATGTACAGCATAGCAAGATTGGTCAGCGCCAGTGAATTGTTCACATCTGACCGGAGCGCCGCCAGAAAATGCGTTTCGGCTTCTATGCTTCGTTTGTCCTGTGCGGCAATCAGGCCGAGATTGATATGCGCATCAGCATATGACGGATCAAGGCTGAGAGCCTGGCCAAAATGTTTTTCGGCCTGTGTGTTGTCTCCCTGAAGTTGATAGGCGCTGCCCAGTAGGAACTCGTCTGTGGCGTCCTGCTGACTGCGGGGCAACCCTATGATGTCATAATTACAAAGTGTCCC
>JADFNA010000102.1 GCA_022563625.1 Candidatus Zixiibacteriota bacterium | reverse complement strand
GATGGATAAAGCTGTTTGAAAACCTAAGGTATGTGGTAATTGACGAGATGCATCACTATCGCGGCGTGTTCGGCTCGCATCTGGCCAATGTCATCCGGCGCCTGAGACGTATTTGCAAGTTCTATGGCTCCGATCCGCTGTTCATACTCTCCAGCGCCACAATCGCCAACCCGTCTGACCTAGCGCGGCGCATGATTGGCCGCGAAGTTAAAATGATCACCGAAAACGGCTCGCCGTCTGGTAAGCGACATGTGATTCTCTATAACCCCCCAGTCATAGATGAGCGTCTCGGCGTGCGCAAATCGGCGGTCAATGAAGCGCGGCGACTGGCGGAGTATTTTCTGCGCGAGAAAATTCAGACTATAATCTTTGCCCAATACCGAACACAGGTGGAGCAGCTCTTGTTATACCTGCGCGAATCGGTTGGCAAGGCGTTTGACCGCGGAACGAAAGTCGCGGGCTACCGCGGCGGATATTTGCCCAATGAACGAAGGGCAATCGAACACGGCCTGCGCTCTGGCGAGATAACCGGTGTCGTGTCCACCAACGCGCTGGAACTGGGAATTGATATCGGGTCGCTGGATGTGTCAATCATTCTCGGCTATCCCGGCAGTATTTCATCATTCTGGCAGCAGGCCGGACGCGCCGGACGCAGGCGCGGAACAGCCCTGACAATCTTTGTCGCCAACAGCGCTACAATAAACCAATTCCTGTGCGCCAACCCGGAGTATATGTTTGAAAAATCAGTCGAATCCGGCGTCATTGATCCTGACAATTTGATCATACGCTCCAGTCACTTGAAATGCGCCAGCTTTGAGCTGCCGTTCAGTGAAACAGAACAGTTCGGCGCTGATGGGACCACGGAAATTCTCGAATACCTTGAAGATGAAAAGATTCTGCGCAAATCCGGCGGCGCGTTTCACTGGTCATCTGAGATTTACCCGGCTGAGGCGGTCTCGCTGCGTTCGGCCTCGCCGGAAAACTTTGTCATTATGGATGAATCGAATCACAGCCGCGTAATCGGTGAAGTTGATTATTTTTCGGCGCCGTTTTTCATACATCCCGAAGCGATTTACATTCACAACGGCGCCACCTATCAGGTGACCCAACTCGACTGGGACGGGCGCAAGGCGTATGTCAAGAAAGTCAAGATTGACTATTACACCGACGCCGAAACAAAAGCCGATCTGTCGGTTTTGACCGTGAATGAAACCCAAAAGCGCGGCCCCTGCCAGATGTCTGTCGGCGAAGTGTCAATTCGCTGGGTGACGACAATGTATAAGAAAATCAAATTCCATACCCATGAGAATGTCGGCTTTGGTAATCTGTCGCTGCCGGAAATGGAAATGACCACCGAGTCGTTCTGGCACACATTTCCGGCGGACCTGAAAGATATGCTGGGATTCAGCGGAGAGGAAACCGGCGCGGCGCTGAATGCCGCCGCGCGCTGCTTGGGGAAAATCGCGCCACTGTGGGTGATGTGCGACCCGCGTGACCTGCGTACACTGGCGCAACTGCGCGCGCCATTCACCGGGCGCCCGACGATATTCGTCTATGAAAACATCCCCGGCGGCGTGGGACTGTCACAGCGCTTGTTTACAATCTCAGATGATTTGTTTGAAGCCTGTATCTCGCATATCAAATCCTGCGGCTGTCAGGCAGGCTGCCCGAGCTGCATCGGCCCGCCGGTTGGACCGGCCGCCTCGCCGGTTGGACCGGCCGCCTCGCCGGTTGGACCGGTCGCCTCGCCGGTTGGACAATCATCGATTGAATCCGACAAGAGCGCAAAGGACGGCGCGATACTGCTTTTGGAATTAATGCAATCCATCGAAACCGAAGGAGTGACGGTATAATGGAATTCTCAATCACACAGATTCGTAAAGCAGACAATAACCTGGTGGCCGGAATCGTCCGTATTTTTCTCGGCATTGTCTTTCTCGCCACCGGCTTTATGAAAATCAGCGACCTGACACTCTGGGAAGCCTGGTCAGCCCAGCTTTCGCAGGCTTATATCCCTTTCTATGAACTCACCCGCCAGGTTGTGCCGTTTGTCGAGATGTTAACCGGCGCCATGCTGCTGGTCGGCTTTTTCACCCGCATCTGGCTGTTGATTGTGATCGCGATCATGATCGCAGCCAGCTATGTGCATATTGTGGTAGATGACCCGAACCTGTTCCCCCTGCAGCCGCATGAACCGGTGGTTCCGCTGGCAATCTTAGCGCTGGCCGGCTATGTCCTGATCAAAGGCGCAGGGGTTTGGAGTTTGGACAGTAAGGCCAAGTAGACGTGAACAATGTGAAGAGCGGTCCTTGTGTGGTTTGTGGTCACAGATCTGAGGATCTCAGCGAGTCATTTGAAATACTATTTTTCAATTGCCCGCGTTGCGGTCTCTTTAGGATCACTTACGAGGCCAAAGAGTTCGTTGAAAATCTTTCTGAAAAACACTTGATCTCAGGTTTTATTAGAGAAGAGCATGTTAGAAGAAGAAAACCATTCATCAAGAAGTCCGATCTCGCTCAAATTATTTCGACTGCGCCGCGAGAAGTATTAGAACTAATGGATCGTTTGCTATTGAATCTTCAAGCCATGATGATCCCAAAGATTGGTCCAGTGGCAATAGCACCTGGCGAAGACTATTCTTTGGGTTATTGTGAGAACGAGGAAGTATTTAATTATATAATAGAAATGCTAAGAGCTGACGGCTTTGTTAAGAGTAGTACTTCCCCTTCTTACAACCTCACTGTAACTCCAAACGGTTGGCGGAGAATTCGAGAAATATCAACTGAAAACAGAATGACTTCAAAACAAGCCTTCGTGGCAATGGCAGCGGCTGAAGAGTACAATCAGATCTACTTAGAAGGGATCGAGCCAGCAATAAGAGCTACCGGTTTTGACCCATACTTAGCCAAAGCTCATAAAGACCCACGCATGATTGACAATCGTATATTGAGGGAAATTCGAAAAAGCCGCTTTCTGATCGCAGACGTAACAGGACACAGACAGAGCGTTTATTTTGAAGCTGGATATGCGCTGAGTCTCGGGTTAGTCGTTTTCTGGACATGTGACAAGAAAGACAAAAAGAATTGTGCCTTCGATACACGACAGTTTTATCATGTGTTTTGGCAGAACACTGATGAGCTAAAAGCCGATCTAATCGACTTTATTGGAGCGAATATTCACTAACATCGGATAATACTGGTAAATTCGAAGGAGGCCGTAACACTAATGCCACTCCAATCACTCACACCGAACCTGATGGTCGAGGATGTTAACGCCGCTGTCGACTGGTACAAAGACATGCTCGGCTTTGAATTGAAGATGTCCAACCCGGAATCCGGTACTTTTGAATGGGCTATGCTCCAATCCGGGGAGGTCAAGTTAATGTTTGAGGCGCGCGCCAGCCTTGAGGGTGAACTGCCGGCGCTGAAAGAGAAGCCGGTGGGCGCCTCCGGGACCTTCTTCATACGCCTCGATGACGTAAAAGCGCTATATGACAGAATCAGTGGGAAAGTCGAGATAGTCTCGGGTTTGAAAAAAACGTCCTACGGTTCCGAAGAGTTCTCAATCACCGACAACAATGGCTATATCCTGACCTTCGCCCAGTTCGGCTGACCTGCTGATTGCTGACTGAACGCCCGTGTCTCTGTCATTTCGTCTGCAGTGATATCACAAAGCGCGCGCCGCCGCTGTAACTTTTGTCGAGTTCCAGTGTCCCTTGCATGTCATTGATCAAGCGATAGGAAATTGAGAGGCCTAATCCGGCGCCGGATTCTTTGGTGGTGTAATATGGCGTGAATAATTTCTCGGCGCTGTCCGGAGTGATGCCGGGTCCGTTGTCGGTGAAAACAATCTGCAACAGATCGTTACTGCGCTTGAGCATAATATCAACATCCAGACACGAACTGCCAGTCACGGCCTCGGTTGCGTTACGATACAGATTCCCCAGCGTCTGCCGCAGTTTGTCCGGATCAACGCGGGCTTCAGATGATTGGGACACATCGAGTGTTACCCGCGCCTGATCGCGCTCGAACTCAGATTCCATAAAGCGCGCCCATTCTTCAATTATAGCCCCCACATCAGACATCTTCGCCGCTGCTTTGGGGACACGTGTCAGGCCCAGCAGGCGGGTGACAATATCATTGAGCCGCCCGGTTTCGCTCTTGATCTGCGAGGTGAAGAACGAAAAGTCAGACTTTTCGCCCTCATCTTGCGGGGCATATTCCGCATCCAGCCGCTGCGCCGCCAGTGAGATCGCATTAAGCGGATTACGAATTTCATGCGCCACACCGGCGGCCAGATCGCCCAGTTCCGCCAGACGGGCCTTGCGTGCGGCTTCCTCTTCGAGTTCTTTCTGCCGGGTGTAATCGTAAATTACCAGCGCCAGTCCGGCGTTTTCATCCCTGGCGCCGATCGGCGCCACAGAGTACAGGAAGCTTTTCTTCTGTCCGTTGAGTGTGATTTCAAATTCACTGGAGTGTTCATCGCTGTTGCCTCGCGCAAAAATATCCTGCGGCAGCAGTTGCTGCAACTCAGTTTCACGCCAGTCGGCGGCCTCTGCAAGCGCATCTGAAAGCGCAAACATTTCGCGCAAACGGTTGTTGACCAGTTCGATTGAATTGTCCGGGCGGATGGCCAGCACGCCGGAATACATGCTGTCAAGAATCGTGTCCGACAGCGATTTGGCCCGCGCCAGTGAACGGCCCAGCGCCCGGCGCTCTTTGCGCGAGGCAAAATAGAGCGGCGTGAGTATCGCCACCAAAAACAGGATCGCGGCCAGCAGCCCCATTTGCCGGGTGAACGCGTCTTTACCGGCGTTATAGGAATCCAGTGACAGCCCCAGGCGAAACAGCCCGTCCGGATATAGCGCAGAAGAAAACGGCGCCACCAGCTCAAGCGCTTCGGTTTCACCAAACATGTGCAAGCGCGAACTGATAGTGTCTGCCGCAAAGGCCGCGCTCAAGAACGGATCGGCTTCGATGGCCAGCGCCGAGTCAATCGGTTTGGATGAAAAGACGATACCGTCAGGCTCTTGAAAGAAAATATACTCCACACTGCGCGCAGCGCCCAGCCGCTGTATCAGCCGGCCGATGCCTATTTCATTTTCCATCTCCCACAATCCCGGGAAGTCCAACAGCAGGCAGACTCCTCTGGTCCGTGTCGAGTCTATCTCCAAAAAAATAGCCGACGGGGCGCCGCTCAGGCTGTCCGGCAGGAATACCAGCGACTGAAATATGTCGCTGTCCGCCAGAAGTTCTGTCGCGGCCTCCAGAATTATTTCTTCGTGCTGTCCGATGAATTCAATGTCCGGATTCAGAGCCGACGAAGCCAGGACCAGACGATCGTTGAAAGTGTAGGCGGCTATAAGTGTGATATCATCTATGGTATTTGAAAAAATCTTCAGCACGCTGTCAGCGTCAGCGCCGCTGAAGGCGCGGCCGGCAATAGGGGTGACTTTTGAGACAAACGAATCCCAGAAGTAGCTGTTGGCAGTGATAGCGTTGTTTGCCGATTCAACCAGCGTTTGCAGGAGTGTCACTCCCTGGCTTCTTAGAATTTCAAAACTTTCGCTCTGGTTGCGCTTGATTCCGGTGTAAGTTAAAACCAATATCACCGCGGCGGCAAGGGCGCTCAGCGCCAATGGAGGCAGGGGTAATCTACCGCCCTTTGATTCACCCCGGTTTCGCGTTTCGGCCTGCAGTCCTTTGCCGCTCATAGCGTTAACTTACCGGAGTGACGGCTGGAGAGTCAAGGGTTATTCACGGACTATGGGGCCGGCTTAGTTCGCGTTACTCTGAATTACCCGGTGGAGCCGGCCATGTTCTTGATCGGTTCAGTTTCACCCGGCGGAAGTATCGCCTGCCGCAGTGGAATCTCAACGACAAACGAAGCGCCGCCCTCGGCGGCTTGTTGATAGAATATTCGGCCGGCATGCGCCTCGACAATCTTGGCGCAAGTGAGCAGGCCGATACCGTGGCCTTTGCTTTTGGTCGGGAAGCGCTCTAGAAAAAGTTGGTCCTGCTTGTCTCGGGGGACTCCGGGTCCGTTGTCGCTGACAGAAATCAAGGCCCGGCCGGTTGTGAGTTTTTGCGTTGTGATGGTAATGATCCCCCGCTCTTCGTTATCGATCAGCGAATCCGCCGCGTTATAAATCAGATTGACCAACATTTGCTGGATCAGGCCCGAATCGAGAGTCACAACGCCCAGCTGATTATCTGTCTCAAGCGTGACAGCAACATGATTGAGCCGTTCTTGTCGTTTGAGAAATTCAAGAAGATTATAAATCAACTGATTGAGGTCTTCGGGGGTGAATCTGAGTTCGCGTGATTCAAAATTCATCAGCCCTGAGGCAAACCCGGCGATCTTTGTCACTGTGGAACGTATTAATTTGAGCCGCAT
>JADFNA010000101.1 GCA_022563625.1 Candidatus Zixiibacteriota bacterium | reverse complement strand
ATCCTGGCGCACTTGGCGCTGACGCCCGAGTCTTTCGCCCCGCTCTGTCGCGAGCACGCGCCGGTGTGTGGGATGCGCCGTCCGCACGCCGATGATCTGCCCGCCCTGCGCAACGTGCCGTTCTATCCCGCCTTGGGCGACGGCGCCTGCAGCAATCTGGGCAGCGGCGCCACCCGGCCGGGATTGGCCGCCCTGATGATCGGCACCAGCGCCGCCGTGCGGCTGTTTTTCGCCGAGGGGGGGCCTCCCGCGCCCAGTGGCCTGTGGCGCTACCTGTTGGATGGGCGGCAATCCTTGATCGGCGGCGCCATCAGCAACGGCGGCAACCTCATTGCCTGGCTGCAGCGCTCGCTGCGGCTGCCCGCTCCGGCGCGGCTGGAGGCGGAGCTTGCACGGGCGGAACCGGCGTCACACGGGCTGAGCATGCTCCCCTTCCTGGCCGGGGAACGCAATCCGGATTATCCGCTGGAGGCGTCGGGCGTGCTCGTCGGGCTGAAAACGGCCACCGGCCCCGTACAGATCGTTCAGGCGGGGATGGAGGCCGTCGCGTTCCGGCTGGCGGCCCTTGCCAGGCTGCTGCGCCAGGTCGATCCGGAGCTGGGCGGCTTTGTCGCCAGCGGCGGTCTGCTGAGCTCGCCCGCGTGGCTGCGGATACTGGCGGACGTGCTGGGGCTGCCCCTCATGGTCTCCACCGTTCAGGAAGCCTCCAGCCGGGGCGCGGCGCTGATGGCGCTACAGGGGCTCGGCCGCATCAAGTCCGCCAGCGATCTGCCGGCCCCCGTCGCCGAGCGGATCGAGCCCGACCCCGCACGCCACTCGCTGTACGGCGAGGCCATGGCCGAGCACGAGCGTCTTTATGCGCGCTTCATCCAACCCGGGATGTGATGGGGAAAGGAGCCAGAGGCTCACGCTTCCAGACTCCTCAGGAAGTCCAGGTCCTGCTTCATGGCGTCGCCGATCCCCCGGCGGTCGCTGCCGTAGAGGATGAAGCAGATGCCGCGCTCGATCCAGGGTTGGGCCATCTCGTGGCTGAAGAAGTGGATGACGAGAGAGACGCCTTTGTCTCGGCAGGTATCGAACACGTGATCCACCGCCTCGAGGTAGCGCGGATGGTTGTAATCGGCGGGAACGCCCAGTTGGATGGACAGATCGTTGGGTCCCACGAAGGCCGCGTCCACCCCCGGCACGGACACCAGCTCATCCAGCCGCTCCAGCGCCGCGGTGCTCTCGATGCCGATGATGAGCACGTTGTTCCTGTTGCGTTCCTCCAGATGCTGGCGGGTTTCCTCGCTGGGAAACTCCCCCGTGGTGACGGCCCTGTGCAACGCCTCGCCTTTGAGCGGGAGATACTTGGCGGCGCCCACCACCTCCTGCACCTGCTCCACCCGCTCCACGTAGGGCGCCAGAATGCCCTGCGCCCCCGCATCGAGCGCCATGGTGACGTAGTGCGAGGCCGGGATGGGCACGCGCACCATGGGCACGATCCCGCTGGCGCCGAGCTTGCGCATCCACCCGGCGGTCTCCGAGCGGGAATAGGGGGCGTGCTCGTTGTCCACGATGACGAAGTCCAGCCCGACCGTGCCGATGGTGTGGTCCCAGCGGCCCGTGCGGGCTGTGACGAACATGGTTCCGTAAACCCGTTTTCCCGTTTTTAGGGCAGACTTCAGTTCCGATCCGTTCATGACGCGTCAATATCGCTGAGATTGGCTTGATTCGAAGGGGCGCCGCGATGGGCATGGTGTTCCGCCGCGAAGGTTCGATTCCGGCGGGATGTTGGCGGAAAACCGCCGTTGGACCCGAACAGCGCGCATTGACAGCGCACATTGACAGTGTCCCGCCCCGCCCTGTACCGTCAACCGTCCCGTCTGAACGTCGCCCACACGACCACAACTGGCCCGGATACACAAGCCGGATACACAAGGAGATCAGGGACCATGGGCCTGGAGCTGATCGAGTTGGAACGCAAGCTGATCGGATTCGATACCGTCAGCCGCAATTCCAATCTGGCAATGGTCGATTTTCTTGAGGACACCCTCAAGGGTTTCGACCTACGCACAAACTAACAATACCGCGAGAATACTTCGTTACTTGGTCACCGGTCTTGCCGTGAGCGCATTAGCACTTTGCCGTACTGCGCCATGTTCTCCAGCGCTGCGCCGCAGCCGCGCACTACGCAGGTGATCGGGTCCTCGGCGGCATAGACAGGCAGGTTGGTTTCTTGACGAAGGCGTTTTTCCAGGCCGCGAAGCAGCGCCCCGCCGCCGGTTAGAATAATTCCGCGGTCCAGAATATCACTGGCCAGTTCCGGCGGGGTGGCCTCCAGCGATTCGCGCACAGCCTCGACAATCCGGTCAATCGGCTCCACCAGCGCCTCGCGCACCTGCGCCGAAGATAATTTCAGCGTCTTGGGAACACCGGCCACCAGGTCACGTCCTTTGACCTCCATCGAAAGTTCCTTTTCCATCGGATAAGCCGAACCAATGCCGATCTTGATTTCCTCGGCGGTCAGCTCGCCAATCAGCAGGTTAAAATTCTTTTTCAGATAGGTAATAAGCGCTTCGTTCATCTCATCACCGGCAATACGAATCGAAGTGTTGGTCACGATGCCGTTCAGCGCGATCACGGCTATCTCGGAGGTGCCGCCTCCAATATCAATAATCATAATGCCGCTCGGCTGCTCGACAGCCAGCCCGACACCAATCGCCGCGGCCATCGGCTCCTGCATCAGGAACACTTCGCGCGCCCCGGCATTCTCGGCTGAATCACGCACAGCGCGTTTTTCAACTTCGGTGATGCCCGACGGCACCGAGATTATGATCCGCGGCTTCATCAAATAACGCCGGCGAACGACGCGCTTGATGACATCAGACAGCAGTTTTTCGGAAGTTTCAAAATCGGCGATCACGCCGTCTTTGAGCGGACGTATCGCCACCAACTCGCCATGTGTGCGGCCGATCATCTCTTTGGCGGCCGAACCAATCGCCACCGGTTTCCCGGTCGCCTTTTCCACAGCGACTACCGACGGTTCATTGAGCACAATCCCCTGGCCGCGCACCCAAACAAGGATATTCGCTGTGCCAAGATCGATGCCGATGTCGTTTGATATGAAGTCGAACACTGCCCGCGACTTTCCTGTCGTGGTTACCCCCGTGTATGTGGGGGCTGGCGCTATCTCTGCCAACTGTGCCGTCCTTGCTTTTCGTTAAGTTCGTCTGTGGAGGGCAAAGTCTGTATTTCCGCCATCCTATATATCCTGAGCCGACCCCCAGAGCAAGCCCCGGAAGGCATATTCTCCCTCAGAAGACGCCTGACCAGCCTGCCCGCCGCCAAAGCGGCCAGAATTGTGGATAACTCTACCCGGGCCTGCCTCAGAAATATGTCCGAGGCAAAGCGCAAGTTCCGGGTCTGCCCGCCAGTCCTGTTTCAGACTGATAAGGCCGCCCTATTTCTATATCGGCCCTGATGGTCAAGAACTGAACAATAGTAGGAGAAAAAGCGATATGTGCGGAGGAAAGCACGGACAAACTACCCTGCCTATGGTAACGCTTACCAGCCGGTCGTCCCGGTTGCGCCCCATAGCAGCGCCGGAACTTCGCTGTACGACTACTTCAGTAAAACCATCTTCCGCGACGCTGTGAAAGCTCCGGCATTGATTCTATAGTGGTAAATACCCGATGATACATTTGAGGCGTCCCAATCAATTTCCACCACACCGGCTGACGATCTACCTTTGAAAGTTT
Organism: Candidatus Zixiibacteriota bacterium; assembly: GCA_022563625.1. Classification (GTDB taxonomy): domain Bacteria; phylum Zixibacteria; class MSB-5A5; order GN15; family JACZUZ01; genus JADFNA01. The sequence continues at coordinate 2,702 of JADFNA010000101.1, read as the reverse complement.
CGATGAGCTGTCCCAGAGAATTAAAAATACTGATTGTCCAATCACTCTTGGCGGCTAAATTGAACGGAATTCGCGTTGTCGGATTGAACGGATTCGGATAATTTTGGTCAAGCGAAAAGTGATCGGGAAGCGCTGCGCCACCGGTCTCATCAACGTCGGTGGGCAAACACGAGCCGCTGGATAACGCACCGACCGTCTCGCCGCAGGAGCTGTTCTCGGAGAGACAGGGCGATTGCGGCGCTAGCGCATATGTATCACTACCGTCGTCACAAAACATAGGGTCCGCGGAAAAATTGCCGTTTATTCCAGCCTGGGCGGTGACATGTCCACCCCAGTCGCCCGGCCCGCCTTCGTTTCCATAGAAATCCGAACAGCTAATCTGTGGAGACGCCTCGCTGCAAACAAACGCTCCACCAATTGAGCTAAACGCTATGATTATGTTTTCAATTATTGGTGAAGAGCGCTCGCAAAATATTCCGCCGCCCCCGGGAGCGGAGTTCCCGACAAATGAGCAATTGCTCAAACTCGACCCGGACTCATCAACGAAATTGAATCCGCCACCGGCCAGAGCTGTATTCTCAGAAAATATTGTGTTCTTCACTGTCCCGATGGACGCATCCACGCTCATTCCACCACCGCAGCCGATATTCGCTGAGTTTCTGCGGAAATCACTGTTAAGGACCGTGGGTCTGGAACCCATTATCGCCTGAATTCCTCCACCGCTTCCGGCAGTTGCGGAATTCTCAATGAATTCACTTCCATCGACCGTGAAAACTGAGCCGTTAGAGAATATTCCTCCGCCTTTGCCCGCGGTGTTTTTTTCGAATGTCACATCCGTTACGCTAAACGAAAACCGTTCGGTGAAAATCCCTCCGCCTCCAGCGGCGCTATTGCCGTTAAATACACTGCCAGTCACAACTGCCCCCTCGCCTTCGGCAAGATTCAATCCCCCTCCCGCCAGGGCATAATTTGAAAAGAACCCACAGTTAGTTATCGTCACTGACGCGCCCATAGCGCTCACTCCCCCGCCGCATCCGAACTCAGCAGAATTCCTGAGGAACTCACTGTTGAGGACAGTTGGCCGAGAATTCATAATCGCCTGAATCCCTCCACCGCTTCCGAAGGTCGCCGCATTTTCGATGAATTCACTTCCATCGACAGTGAAAACTGAACCATTGGAGAAAATACCTCCGCCCTTGGCGGCGGTGTTATTTGCGAATGTCACATCCGTTACGCTAAACGAAAACCGTTCGGTGAAAATTCCTCCGCCTCCGGCGGCGCTGTTGCCGTTAAATACACTGCCAGTCACAACGGCCCCATCACCGTCGGCAAGGTTTAATCCACCTCCCGCCAGGGCACGATTTGAAAGGAACTCACAGTTAGTAATCGTTACCGACGCGCCCATAACGCTCACCGCCCCACCGCATCCGAGTTCAGCGGAATTCCCCTCAAAGTTCGTATTCGTGAAAACCGGATTGGCGCCAACAATGATTTGAGCGGCACCGCCGCTGCCCATTGTCGCAACATTATTCACAAAGCGCATATTCTGAAGAGTTGGAGATGCGCCGACTATCAAGACTCCACCGCCTTGAATGGCAAGTCCGTTACGGATGGTAAATCCATCCACTACTGACAGACTTGTTTCACCTGAATGAAACCATAGCGCCCGGTGGTGTTCACTTGCGGATCCCTCAACATCTATGATTGTCGTTTCAATGCCGCCAGAGGAGCGAAGCGTGAGCGCCTTTCCGGCAAAATCCAAATCTCTATTTCCGGGACCGGAATAAATACCCGGCGCGACCACAACTTCATCACCTGAATTCGCCGCATCAATCCCTTGCTGAATGCTCGCATACTCAGCCGGAACATGTATTGTTTTGGCACTCGCTCCCCCAGCCAATACAGCGGCGCCAAACAAAATCAACAGTGCGGCGAGTGAATGTTTTGTGACGAAAACAATCGTTGCCTGACTATTCATACTGTGCCTCCTATGGCAGATATCAAAAAGTTGGTCAGTCTCTGTTTGTAATTTACTTTCCAGGATTCTTGTTGAGAAAAGGCTGTCACTCCTCAGTCAGCTAATTCAAAACCCGTCGTCCCACACACCGGCGCCGGGCCACCTGCGAAAATTCGTGCGATGAGATAGGTGACATCAGCGATGTTTACACCGGAGGCGCCGTTAGCGTCGGCCTGATCGGCGCAGACTGGCGCCTGGCCACCGGCGAAAATTCGACTGATAAGAAATGTCACATCGGAGATATTGACATTGCTGTCACTGTTTGGATACCCCGGAGTCGAACAACAACTGGCCACCCCCAACAACACCGGCGTGAACTGTGTTAAGAAAACCTGCGAGGATGAGGAACCCGGGGCCGATGGTGATCCGGGAACGCCGCTGGCACTGATTATCAACGGATACAATGACGTGTCCGGATATAATGTCCTGAGCGGTTGTACCGGATCCAACGTGTGCCATTCTATGGTCAGGAATTGTGTGTCGATAGAAGGCCCAAAACTCAGGTGCATTGTTCCAATATCGTTAGTCCCGCTGGGGAGAGGGTCCCCGCCAACGAAATTATATCCGGCAACCAGGGCAAAACCGGAATCCTGCTCTACACGATATGCCCTCTCCGGGCTGATCTCCCAGAGCGCATAGTCGAAATACGAGGAGAAAATAATTGTATCAATATTGGGAATTGATT
>JADFNA010000100.1 GCA_022563625.1 Candidatus Zixiibacteriota bacterium | reverse complement strand
GTTACCGCGTCGGGGTGCGTGAATAAGATGCTGGCCATTGCAAATTCTACCTGGTCGGCCTCAGTTTGGGAGGCGAACCGGACCATAATCACCAGAACTGTGAATTCACCAAGCGCGGGACGAAAGGGAAGTGAATCAGGGACGTTGATGAGCTGACCGGAGCTATTGAGCGTGGGATTGCTGAAATTCCCGCCACACCCGAATTCATCTTCAACAGGATTGGGAGCGCCCCCGGCAATCGAAATACATGTTACCAAACTAGTAATTGCTAAGGTATACCATTTGATTTTCACATAATTCATGTATAGTTACGTCTAATCCTATTTTTCGTGGAACTCGTTTTCAAGAACTAAGGCGGCGGGTATGGACTATCCCTGAGAGAGTCCTCTCATACGAGGGAGCCAACGACGCTTTCGTACAGTGTTCGAAAGTAATGTCAAAAAAAAGCTGAAAGAAGAACGAGTTTGGCGGGTCAGGAGTCCTGCGCTCCTGACATGATAGAGCTGGTTGCAGTATTTCGGACAGTTAGTTAAGGTGGGTTCGGGCTTTTAACTTGGAGGACTGTGTAGGCGGCAGACCTCCCGGTCTGCCCCACATATAACTTCGGCCCTCTTTCCCTTCGGGCTATGTCCTCATCTTTCCACAAACCGGAGCCGGGCCTCCGGCGAAGATGCGGGCAATGAGGAAAGTCACATCAGCGATATTGACACTATTGTCACCGTTTGCGTCTCCTTCATCGGCGCAGGGAGGAGCGGTTCCTCCGGCGAAGATTCTCGTAATCAGGAAGGTGACATCGACAATGTTTACACTGCCATTGTTGTCTGCATCGCCTGGATTGTCGCAGCAGTCGCACACGTCACCTATGCCGTCATCGTCCTGATCCTCCTGGCCCGGATTTGTGTGATTCGGGCAATTGTCACAGAAATCGCCTATGCCATCTGCGTCAACATCCGCCTGAGAGGGATTCGGCGCCAGCGGGCAGTTGTCATCTTGATCGGCCACGCCGTCACCATCAATATCACTGACCCCCAACAGTTGAATATCGACAGTCAGCTCGGCGTTTGCCCCGGCGCCTGTGATAAACAGAGGAGTAATAGAAAACTCCGCTATTGAATCAGTGTATGTGACCCCCAGCGGCAGGACGGTGACCCGGACGAGAGTATTGTTGTCTGGCTGGTCAAGCGGAGGCATGTCCAGTAGAAACCCGTCACGAAAAATGTCAAACGTATCAACTCTGTGTGCGAAAAGTCCATCAACATTTTCCCAATCTATCCCAAAAGGCTTGTTTCCGTGCGCCAAATTTTCATCAAATCCGATATAGCGGCGAAACTGGAAATAGTAGAAAGAACTGTTTCGAGGAAGTATCAGGGCTTTGAGTCCGTCGCGGGTTTCCAGCGGTGTCAGCGTAAACTGGCCGCTGGCGCTAACATTCAGGAACTGGGTTGAATCGAGCCAGCCGTAAAGTCCTTTTAGGCGCGCATTGTAATGTCCCTGGCCGCTGCCCATCGGATCAAAAATGTCTGCGTACCCTTTGACCGGACCGCAAGACGGGGCTGACGTCTCCGGCCAGGTCCTGTCAGTGCAATACCATCCCGCGGCATGACCGGCGCCGAACACGTGACCCAGCTCATGGAAGATGAAGTTCAGGTTGATCGTCCCGTTCAGCCAGATGACTTTGCTGCCCATGGCGACACCCCCCAGCGCAACCGGCCGCCGTGTCGATACGATAACCACCTTATCAAAGTCGCCCGTCAGGTTTGTGGGGTCGATTGGCCCGCCCCACTGGACATTAAAACCGGCGCTGGCGGCCGAGTCTATCGCCGGTTCGTAAATCTCAAAAAAATCGGATTCTGCGGAAAGGTTCAGAAGATAGGTCCCCCCTACCTGGCCGGTGATGCGCATTTTGTCGTATGAAACATCCCGGAAAAAGTCGTTCACCGTGATGGTACTGAAGTTCTGGTAGGCAGACCCGGGAGAGATCACGAACTGCGGAACATTCCACGGAGCCGGGAAACGGTTATCAAAAAAGATACTCTCCGCTTTCGAGACCGTTACCGGATCCGGGTCAGGATGGATCGGGCTTCCCGGAGCATAAACAATTTGCACATCGGGAGAATCTGACGGCAGACGCACGAGTATAACGAGGATATTCAGCTCCCCGATCACGGGTTCCAACGACTGTGAGGACGAGAGGGCGGGAGTGTACTGGCAGAACAGGCCATCACCCAGCTCATGCATCTGCATGTCGCCGGGAACTACAGGCTGATCGGCGCTCGTTGACACGGCCTTCTCTGAAATGGACCCCGTCTCGGCTGAGGAGGCGTTCAGGATGAACGCTAAAGACATGCCGACTAAAACGCATGCGGCAAAACAGAAACGTCGGGCTTTTCCAGAAAGTTTCGGATCAGCGCTTTTCTCAGAATGGCTCATAACTACTCCTCGATACATATGAACGCTCTCAGAGGAGGTTTCGTACCAGCAAATTCTACTAGGTCAGGTCCCAGTCTTTCCGCAAACGGGGGCCTTGCCTCCGGCAAAGATGCGGGCAATACCGTAGGTCACATCGGCGATGTTGAATGAGTTGTCACCATTGGCGTTGATTTCATCATCACACTGCGGCCGTTCCCCGCCGGCAAAGATTCGCGCAATTCCAAAGGTAATATCAGAGATGTTGTATTTACCGTCATGATTAGCGTCACCTGCAATCCGGCAGCATCCCCACGGCGGGCATGGAATCTCCACATCTCCCATCTCCCACTTGACGTGCAGGGTGTATTCGAGATCGAGGTCTATGTAAATACAAGTGAAGGGATTGTCGTCATTGGTGTTTCCGCCGTCATATGGCAAACCACCGAGACCGTACACCCAGGGCTCCCCTAGAATTATTTCCTGATGTAGACCGTCCGCGGACGCCCAGACACGACCTATCGGGCAAAAAATGACCGGAAAGTAATCCCCAAAGCCGACATCAACTCCACCGGCAGTGGATTTTTCTTCTCTAGCCACCAGAAAGACGTCCTTACCGGTCTGCGTATTCAGGTCACGCTCCCATTCGCTCGAGAGTGGGCAACTGTACTGAAGCAGACGTGACCAGTGGGCTGTGGGATGATCATCGGCGTCCATGCTGCGCTCGGCCAGCAGAATTCTGCCATCCGGCTTGAAGCTGATATCCGAGACAGGGCTGGACCAGCCTCCATTGGCGCTGGATATGGGAGGCAGGGCGATAATCTCTCGCCTGATGTCGTTCAGATCAAAATCACCTGTTGTCTGATTGATCCCCACAGACCAAATCTCGTTTGCCTCGTTTGCGTTTCGCCGAGCGAAATCCTCCCACCACACGGAATAAACCAGGCGGGAGGACTTGTTTACATTACCCATGTCAGTCCACATCTCCACCGCCCAGACGCGCCGCCCGAGAGGAGTAAAGTCGGGAGAGTTGTTGTCGGGAATAGTTGAAAGCCCCACCGCTGCGCGTCCTGTCACACCGTGGTCATAGCGCACGGCGCCCAAGAACGTCCCATCACCGGAGATACGATAAATAAGCCCATCATCCATATTGCTGACAAAGAACTGATCGTAAACTCCGTCATAAGTGATGTTTCCCAGCCCTTGACCGGAGTTCGGCAGAGAGCCCGTCAACAGGGATATCTTGCCCGTCTGTCCGTCAATTCTGTAGATCTCCCCGCCTGTTCCCGGTCCATGAACAGTGGGATAAAGATCGACTCTGTAACATGAAGAGGCAGTGACAAAAATGTCTCCTGCGTCATCTAATGTGAGTCCAAAGACTGTGCCAAGGTTTGTGCGATTCCACTCGTCAAGCGGATCATTCGTTGGATTGCCCGGCCATTCGTTGTGATACATGGGCGGCTCCTAGGCTTCCGGAGAAGTGACGCTCCAGCCGAGCATTGCGTTGCATTGTTCAGTCAGATCCACTATGCCCACGACATATTTCTCCGGGGGAATCACTGAGCAGGTCACCACCGCAATTTCCTCTGTAAAGTCATTGGGGAAGACGATGTTTGCCACAAGAGGTTTGTTCGCGTAGCGCTCCGGGAAAAACTTACAGACGTTTATTTGACTCTCCGGGGCGGCGCCCGGCTCCTGGCCGATGGCGCTCTGACTGAGCATAACACACACAATCAAAACAACTGTACGGATTGCGTTCTGAGGCTTTGTGCCATTCATGATCTTTCTCCTTTCAATGAACGGTATATATCTCCCTGCGGGTATTAGGTCTTATGTCCCCGTTGTCCCGCACACCGGCGGAGGACCGCCCGCAAAGATACGGGCGATGCCGTATGTAATATCAGCGATGTTGTAGGCGTTGTTTCCGTCGGCGTCGGCTTTGTCCTGACACTGCGGCGCAGGGCCGTCTGCAAAGATACGCGCAATTCCGAAAGTAATGTCGGCGATATTGAATAAGCCGTTATTGTCAGCGTCACCGGCCAGGTCACAGCAAGCGTTCGTAACCAGGCCCGAGATTAGTGTCGACGGAGTGAAAGCGCCACAGGCGACTCCGAACGCCGGGCATGGCCTCCCACCGTTTGTATCAGAACTCCATTCGTCTCAAACAGCGCCGCTCCTGGTGGGATGGTGAAAAACAAGTTCAACACCGGTCCGCTTCCCGGAAGCAACCCGGACACGACTCCTCCCGGAAAATTGAGAGCATACGCCGCCGAACTATTGAATGGATTGATGGCAATCAGGGTTGCTGCGGCAAGACCATCGGCGCGTGTTCCGACCACCGAGACAGAATCGAACATGATTCCCAGAGGACCGGCCCAGCTAAACGGGAGAACAATACCACTCAATGTTTGCTCGTTTCGGACACTGACTGTGAGCGTCACCGATGAACCGGCCGCAGATTGCCCATCCGAAATCCACATACTGTCTTGTTCCGGCGCTGTAAAAGTGTTGTGGCAGAGAGTAACAGGCTTACGCGCGAAGTTATCGGCTTCGTCCGATTCGAGAAACCTGTTTTCAGGATCGAATTCACCCTCAAGCCAGTACAGACCATTGGGCAGTTCAGTGATGTCAATTTCCTGTCCGGGCAAACTCATGTCATAGATGTCAATCCATCCGACAGAGATCCCCTGAATGCCGGGTTCGCAGGCGATAAAAACAGGGTTCTGCGGGGAATTTGGCAGACTCAAATCATACTCGAAAAGATCAATCACACAGAATCCCGCCTTCGGACCCTCGGCAAGGATTGAACCAAGACCTCCACCCGGAAAATGCTCCCGAATGCGATACTGTGCCCAATCGTCCAGATGAAAGTGTCCGTGCTCCGGGTGAAAACCGAGAATTCCCGCCGGCCGCTCCCACCATGAGCTGTCCGAACGCATGACACGCTGAACAGCATTGAGCGATCCGTCGGGGTTGGGGGGCTGAAGTCCGCGAATGATAAGCGGACCGGCGCCAATATTCGCGGTCCCGAAAGAAAGGAGCAAATGAGTGCGGCCCGGGACAAGACTGTCACTGATGTCGTGTTCAAATGTCGTTATCAAAAACGCTCCGCCGAAGTCGAATGTCTCACCGACAGAAGCGTAAATGTCGGGCAGCAAGTCCACCTGCGCGCGCAAAGGGCCAGTATTGATCGCGATACATAGCCCGCAAAACGTCAGCGCCGCCACCAAGCGCTCTTTTAACCGCAAACGGTTCATGCTGGAGTAGGAGTCTGCGAAACGCAAGCGCCACCGTCGTCCTTTTGTTTCTGTGAGGAGAAACAGCTTTAAAAAAACCTGCGCAAACCAAATGACAGATCTGCCTAGCCCTGTATCTAAAGATACCCACAGCCGCGGCGATGGCAAGAGATTTTCTGGAGGCTCGTTATGCCATCAAATTTCTGCCGGAGGCCGGACTCGAACCGGCACGGGAGTTACCTCCCAAGGGATTTTAAGTCCCTGGTGTCTACCCATTCCACCACCCCGGCGGAGCTTGCAGGGTAACGACTTAACTTCCGACGCGCAACGTCAACAGTACCCCTTATGGCCAAATTGTGGCCGTCCAGAAACTTTAGCTTGTTCATCGCCTGCCGTTGATACGACGGACTCAGGTGAGCGTAGCGCATAGTCATGTTGATTGTCTTGTGACCAAGTATCTGACTCACAGTGAGTAGCTCAGCGCCGTTCATCATCATGTATGAAGCAAAGGTGTGACGCAGATCATGAAACGAGAAGTCTTCTATCTCCGCCCTGCGTACAGCTCGCTCGAAACAAGTCTTGATGTTGATCACCGGCTTGCCATCGACTCTTGTGAACACCTGTTTGCCCACACGTGGTAGTCTCGACAGTGCGACCTCTACTTCAAGCGACATTGCGATTTGACGAGCTTCGCCATTTTTCGAGTCCCGAACGTGAATAATCTGGCGCTCGAAGTCCAGGTCTTTCCATACAAGTCTTAGAATCTCACCCTTACGCATTCCCGTCAAAAGCGCTACCAGGATAATTGGCTTTAGGTGCG
>JADFNA010000099.1 GCA_022563625.1 Candidatus Zixiibacteriota bacterium | reverse complement strand
AATGTCTATGAGCCTCGTAGGAATCTTATTATGCATTCAAAACCCAAGATTCGGTCGGTGTTGAAAGTAACAAGTTAGTTAATCTCCTTGAGATTGTTTAATGCGAGATGATTAAATACGTCGGTTTACACTCCCCACGCTTGATTTTCTTAGCGCTCGGGATCTTGTTAATAACTGGCGCCTTCTATTCCTGCGAAGAGGAAGTTGGCGATGCTGAATTGTCTCAACGCACATTGGACGCATATTGGGACAACATGGTTCTTGATACATTCCCAATAAACACAATTGAGCGAAACAGGACACTTGGTATCGGCTCGTATCGGCGATTAGAAGATGACACACTTGGCAAATTTGACCAGCGAGGAATCCAAGTGTTTTACTACAGGGGGAAAGGCCCCTATTATCATCCGGTTTCCATGCTGAACAGGCTAAATCGTTTGTTGCAGGGCTATGTTATTACTTCAAATCCGAATTTCCTGGCTGTGGCAGTTGCTACATATGATAAATTGATGGATGAAGCGATCTACACAGATCTCCAGATATGGCTGCCTTACAGATTCGATTTCTATATTACAAACGAAGACACTGTGTTTGCTCCCTTCTACTCAGGAATGTCACAGGGGCTGGCGCTTTCAGTGACATGCTATCTTTTCGAAATTACTGGAGACAGTTCATATCTGCCCATCGCCGAAAAACTTTTCCGGACTCTGTTGTTGCCCAAAGATAAATCTATGCCGTGGGTAGTGCGACTCGATACCGCAGGATACTATTGGATAGAAGAGTATCCATTACCTATACACGATAGAACACTTAACGGGTCGATCATAGGGACGTTTGGGCTGTATGATTACTGGAAGTTGACTGGTTCAGATGCAGCGCTCAAAATGTTGCGAGGCGCTGTTGCAACTTACGCGGAATACGGGCGCTTGTACCGACGTCCGGGAGAAACTAGCTACTACTCTCTCGGTTATAAAAAAATAGCGAATATGGCATACCATCATCTTCACATCTCTCTTTTCGATTATCTCTCGCGGATAAGTGAAAACCCGTATTTCGGCGCATTTGCAGATACACTCAAGATGGACGTAGGAAATGGGAGTTAGCCAGCTCCTGCCGTTCGCAAACTCAAACTACTCCGGACGGGCGCATCGGCCCAATCTTGCTTTTCCTGCTCTCCGGGCGTAACATATCTGCCGCGAGAGGCCCTGCCTGTCGCCTAAAATCGCCGAAGTGGTGAAACTGGTAGACGCGCTACGTTCAGGGCGTAGTGTCCGTAAGGACGTGGGGGTTCAAATCCCCCCTTCGGCAGATTGACCTGTGAGCTATTCCTGATGAGTGAGTTCGACCAAACGGCATTCAATCAGTTTGTCATAGACAACGATGTCTATGGATTCTTTGACAAACCGATCACGCTCAAATCCGGCCGACGGTCTCATTTCTATGCCAACTGGCGGACAGTCGTCGAAGATGTCTGGCTGACCGAAAAACTGGTTCAATTCGTCCTGGCTTTTGTCAGCGCTCAGAATATTGAGGTTGACACATTCTACGGGGTCCCCGAAGGCGCCACCAAACTTGGCGTACTGTGCCAGTATCACCGGGCAAAGACCCAACCGAACTATGGCCGGGGTAGCCACGCCCTGGCTATGGGGCGCGCCAAACCCAAAGAACACGGGGCGCCAAAGGACAGGCTATTCGTCGGAGCGCCGCGCGGCAAAGTTGTCGTTCTGGAGGATGTCACCACCACCGGCGGGTCATCGCTAAATGCGATTTCGAGCTTGCAGGAAAACGGAATCGAGGTCTCAGCCCTGGTCAGCCTCACCAATCGAATGGAGAAACGGGCTGATTGCTCCAGTGTGTCACAAGCGGTGGAAAAGCTTGGCGTTCGGTTCTACCATATGAGCTCCGCGATTGAATTACTGCCGCTGGTCTTCCAGAAAATCGACCCCGGTGAGGACATCACCCGCGCGATACAGGCGGAATTCGACCAATACGGACTTCAGCCGCTGGTCCTGATAAACTGAATTCAGGATTTTCTTCTCATCAACAACCCGATCTGTTACCTTCAGCCGGGCCGGGATTCGTGAAATTAGATAAATGAGAACGCGCTAACCATATAGCAAGGCAGGTAAACGTGATTGAAGCAAGAGGACAATGGAGCGGCCGGCTGGGATTTGTGCTGGCGGCCTCCGGGAGCGCCATCGGACTGGGAAACCTGTGGAAATTCCCGTATATCACCTGGCAAAATGGCGGCGGCGCATTCGTGCTGGTCTACTTACTGAGCATTTTGCTGATTGGCCTGCCGATTATGATGGCGGAAATCATGATCGGCCGGCGCACTGGCAAGAGCACCATCCCGGCCCTGCAGGAAATGGGTGGCAAGGGCTGGGGTCTGGTGGGAGTAATGGGGGTCTTGGCCGGATTCGTCATACTCGGATACTACTCAGTCATCGCCGGTTGGGCGATCAGCTCTTTTTGGGAATGTCTCAACTGGAGCATCAGCGGCTATCGCGCGCCGGACTCCGGCGCGTTTGGCGCTTTTGTCTCCAACGGACCGTTACAGCTAGCATTATCCGGGGCATTTTCGCTTGCCACCATCGGTGTTGTCTGGCTCGGAGTTAGCAAAGGAATCGAGCGCGTCACAAAGATTCTGATGCCGATGCTGTTTGTTATTATGCTCTACTTTCTTGTCACAGTTTTGACCATGGACGGCGCATCGAGGGCGCTCTCGTTTATGTTCACTCCGAATTTCGCCGATTTGCCTCCGCTGGGCATTTTAGAGGCTGTCGGCCATTCGTTTTTCACCCTCTCACTGGGCATGGGGTTGATGATCACCTATGGATCATACCTGAAAAAGGACATGTCTGTCACAAAAGTCTCCGGGCTGGTGGTCGGACTGGATACACTGGTGGCGCTGGTGGCGACAATGATAATGTTCACGATCATATTCTCATTCCCCGGCGTGGAAGAGCAGGTCGGCAAGTCAACTGTCGGCATGTTGTTTATCACACTCCCAAACTTGTTCTATACCGGTATGCCAGGGGGAGCGATACTCGGGCCGCTGTTCTTTGTGCTGGTCGGGTTTGCCGCGCTGACATCGACCATTTCACTTTTGGAAGTGATGGTCGCGTACTTCATCGACGGACGCGGGATGAAAAGATCAAGCGCGACAATGCTCAGCGGCGCCGGGACGTATGTCAGTACAGTATTCTGCGCCCTTTCACTTGGCGCTGTGGGCTGGATGTCGAGTTTTGAATTATTCCCCGGCAAACAGGGCGTTCTAAATACGCTGGACCATCTGGCGTCAAACTGGATGCTGCCGTTGGGTGGGTTGTTCATCACAATTTTTGTAGGCTGGAAACTGGACAAGCGGCTTTCTCTCGAAGAGCTCAAGCTAACCGATGACGGCGGGCAACCATCAATATATTTCAAACTCTGGCGCATAGTGATACGCTATGTCGCCCCTGCGGCGATTATTGCCGTGATTATTGCAGTTATCACAGGCAAAGACTTTAGCTAACAGAGTGATGACATGCGAAATTAGGTCAAAACCCTTGCGGTGTTGACAAATCCGCTGCAAGTTTTAAGACTTGAAACCGCAGGGGATTCGACCTATAATATTAGAAACCTGCCCCAGATGGGCAGGCCACTTGTCGAAGTTATTAACTAATCCCACCGCAAGCGGTGGGGCACCTGGCAGGTTTCTAACTAAATCAAAACCATAAGGAGAACCTCACATGGGCAAGAAAATTCTGGCAGTAATAATCGGTTATGTGGTGATGGTTGCGTTCATCTTCATCACATTCACAGTCGCTTATTTAGCGATGGGAGCTGACGGCGCTTTCAATCCGGGCGTCTATGATGTTTCCACTCTGTGGATAGCGATCACAATTGTTCTGGGCATTGTCGCAGCGATTCTCGGCGGACTGGTGTGTGTTATGATTGCCAAAACCCAGCAGGCCGCGAAGATTCTGGCGGGATTGGTATTGGCGCTCGGTCTGGCAGTGGCTATACCGGTTGCCATGGGACCTGATGAAGATACACCCGATGTGCGCTCCGGCGATGTCGCTGTAATGGAATCAATGAAGGTCGCCCGGCAGCCTATCTGGGTGGCGTTTCTGAATCCGTTCATCGGAGTGATGGGTGTTATGATCGGCGCTCGTCTTAAGAAATAGCGTCAATGCATAGTTTCTGGAAAGCGCTGACCTGGAGTCAATTTGGCGCAGCAATAGATACTCTCAAAAATGCCATCAACACCTGCCCGGATGAATTGTGGGGCGATCAAACGCGCTTCCATCAGTTCTGGTATATGGCGTATCATACTTTGTTCTATCTGGATTTCTATCTTTCGGCAGATGTTGAAAATTTCAATCCAAAGGAACCGTTTACGCTGAGCGAACTGGATCCGAGCGGAGTGTTGCCCGATCGTGTTTACTCTAAAGCTGAAATGCTAGATTATCTCGCATACGGCCGAAAAAAATGTCATGAAACTATCATGTCAATGACAGAAGAGAGAGCGCAAGAGCGCTTCGTGTTCGGTTCTGTTGATCTAAATGTAGCAGAAACACTTCTATATACCATGCGGCATGTGCAACATCACTCGGCGCAGCTTAACATGATACTTCGGCAGGAGACAGACTCGGCGCCTGGGTGGATATTTACCGCTGGGTAGAACGAGATGAGAATGTAGGGAGCGGCGGCTCTTTACTAACGGAGACATTGTTTATATTGAAGTACAGGTTGTCATTTGAGTATTGAAGATAAATTAACACGTAGAATAGTGGGAGCCGCAGAAAAGCTGAGAGTCAAGAGCGCTCTTAATCCGGCGTTATGGCTATGTGCTATAGTGTCAATCCCTACGATATTGGCGGCTTTGGCGTTGAGTGACAAGCCCCCCATCTGGCTCATTGTGCTCGCATTTATACCGGTAATCTTGGCCACATTTGGATATGTGTTCTTGTTGTTTGTAGATAGAGACAAACTGCAATCAGAGGATTATCAACTTAGAAAGCAGTCATTAGAATTAATTCAAGAAAAGGGTCAAGAGTTTCCGGTTCGTGCCGCCTCGATTGATATGATTTCAAATCCTGACAAACCGGCGCTGCCGGGTGCTCCCGGAGGGCACGAATGAAGAAGTCATACGTATTTTTCTACACCGATAAGGTTGGTAGTCGAGAAGCTGTCAAAAAGTTGCTGGACAGCATTCCTGAAATATCACACTGGCGTTTCGATATGCCGAATTCGTTCTATCTCGTTTCGGAGGAAAGCGCGGAAGTGCTTGCTACCAAGATATTGCAGTCCACAAATAATTCTGGTAGATTTCTGATAACCGAGTATTCTGAAAATAGCCAAGGCTGGTTAACTAAGCAAAGTTGGTACCTGCTCAACAACAAGGACTACGCACCAAAAAAATGAATCCGTACCTGACTTGTACCCCTGGAAGTTCGTACTCGTTTAATCTCTACTTAACTCTAGCCTCAGCAATCCACGCCTCAACTGCCGCGCGTTCGCGCGGGATGTTGTTCGATAACAGACGGTGGCCGCGTTTTGTCACCAGCACGTCGTCTTCAATCCGCACGCCGATATCAATATCCGGCAAATAAATCCCGGGCTCGACTGTGATAATCATGCCCGGCGCAAGCGGAGTGGCATAATCGGCGACATCATGCACATCCAGTCCCAGATGATGCGATGTGCCATGAATGAAATCATCAATATAGCCGGCTTCGCGTATCACATCACGGGCGATTTCATGAATTTCGCGCATTGTCACACCCGGTTTGACGGCGGCGATTCCAGCCTCTTGCGCTCTGAAAACTATGTCATAAATTTTTGCCTGCTGGGGCGTAAACTTTCCGTCAACCGGAATCGTGCGCGAAATGTCCGCCGCATAACGGTCCCACTCGGCTCCAACATCCAGCAGCAATAGCTGTCCGGCTTTCAATTCGCGATTTCGTTTTTCATAATGCAAAATCGTTGTTTCTTTTCCTGCGCCGACAATCGGCTCAAACGCCATAAACTGCGCACCCTGATCTTTGAAAGACTGCTCCAGGATTCCGTCGAGTTGATATTCTGTTACGCCAGGTTTCATTGCGGCCAGAAGTTCTGTCAGTCCCTGATGCGTAACGGCGATCGCTTTTTCTATAGCGGCGATTTCTTCGTCTGATTTTACCATGCGCATTGACTCAAGAAAACGCGAGGAATTCTTGATTGACACACCCGGAATACGCCCGCTCAGCTTGCCATAAAACTCCATATCTTTGGGAATGTCAGAGCCGGGTCCAACCAACCGGGAAATTAAATGCAATGTCGGTTCGTGTTTCATATAAGAGACGAACAAACGGCCCAGACGGGGGGTACGGAAAATTCGGTCGAATCGCAGGGCTTTCTGAAGTGAATCTGTCAGAGCCGAGCGGCGTCCGGTCCAGCGTTCGGCTTCTGTGTCGCGGGTTGCCAACAGCAAAACCTCT
>JADFNA010000098.1 GCA_022563625.1 Candidatus Zixiibacteriota bacterium | reverse complement strand
GCCGTCGGCCTGAGAAACTGGAGGGCGCTGCGCGGCTGTGCGCTGAGCTGGGCTTTTACGGAATTGATATCAACATGGGCTGCCCGGACAAAAATGTCTGCGGTTCAGGCTCCGGCGCGGCGCTTATCGAAACTCCCGAACTGGCGCTTTCCTGTATCAATGCGGTCAAACGCGGGGCGCCAGGCCTGCCGGTCTCAGTCAAGACACGCATCGGATATGGCGCATATGACAAAGCGGTATTCGAGGACTAGGTAAAACTGCTTTTGGATACGGAAGTTTCGGCGCTGACATTCCATCTGCGCACCCGCCGGGAGATGTCCAAAGTCGCGGCGCGTTGGGAAGAGGCCGCAGTGGCGGTGCGTCTACGAGATAAGGCGAAGTCCGCCACGTTGATTTTTGGCAATGGCGATGCGCGCGATTTGGACCATGCCGCCGAACTTGCCGAACAGAGCGGCGTGGATGGTGTGATGTTGGGCCGGGCGGTATTCGGTAATCCGTGGCTGTTTAACAGAGAAGTAAAGCTGTCTGAACTGAGCGTCGCCGAACGATTGCGCGTCATGCTCGAACACGCCTGTGTCTATGAAAAACTCTACGGACAGAGCAGGCGTTTTGTGAATATGCGCAAACATTTCACTTCATACGTTCTCGGAATGCCGAACGCTTCCGAACTGCGCGCGAAACTGACCCAGGCCGACACAGCCGAGCAGGCATACGAAGCCGTCAAGGGTTCGCTGGCGGACGGCTTTCATGATGATTGCGATTTCGCCGCGTTCCGCGCCGAAGTGGTCCGGAGCGCTCCGGTTCACCCGAATGCGGATAACGACTATGAGAGAATCCGGCGGAAAGCCGGTGAACTCATGGCAGCGTCTGCCTCACAGGATAGCCATACAGTTTCGCCAACCTGAAGAGTGAGTCAGTTTCAATCAATCTTGCCAGCGCATCAGTTTGTCCATAGCGGTCAAATGAGTTTTCGAGGACCAAGAACTCAGCGCCGCTTTCGATATTGCGCGCGATAACATCACTCTTAATTCCATGCCTGAGCGGCCAGCCGTGGCGGTTAAGCTGATACAACCGAATTGCCTGTGTCGGGTCCTCCACCATGACCAGGGCGCCGGGCATAATATACTCGGCTGTATCTGCGCGTATATCAGCAAACTCCGGGACATCAGAAAATCGATGGCTGATTCGAATGAACGAAGCGACAGGCGCGATAATCATCAAAATCACAGCGATTCCGCGCTTCCAGCCGCCCGACAAATTCATCCACCACAGGCCAAAACCTGTCAATGCGGCAAAGGCCGGAACGATTACCAGACTGTAATAGTCATGATTCGTGGAGAGCTGCGAGGTGAGTCCCAGGACAATGTAACCGGCGATGATCCAGAGTAAAAACACGCCGCCTGTTTTTCGTTTGAGAGATTGGAAAACACCGATTATGAAGGCCGGCAGCATTCCCCATCCAATCCATAATTCCGGCGGCCACTGCAAGAAAACCTTCTTAATGTGTTTCATCGAAAACCATGTCTCCGGAAAATCCCAGAATGTTTCACCAAGATAGAAACCCGGATTACCATGAACCTCGTTCACCCCGCGAGCATAGTCAAACCAGACCATCACAAGAGAGAAAGACAGGGCGATATATCCTCCAAAATGAAGTAAGCGTTTCTTGCGGCGCCGACTTTTGCGCCAGAGTATCCACAAGAATGGCAGGTATAGCGCCAGGCCAACGGGTTTTAGACAGGCCGAGACAACTAAGAGAGCGCAGGAGATAGCTAGATCAGTTGTCTTCGCGGTCCCTATGTAACGCACAAAATAATAGACCGCGCCGAGCAAGAGTGAGATCATTGTCATGTCCGGCATGATTTTGAAGGCATAGAAGAAATACAATGGAGAAAAAGCCAGCGCCCAAAGCGCAAAAGGCGCGGCAGCTTTGCCCCAAATCAATTCCACAATCCGGGCAAACCACCACAAACCCAACAGCCCCAGACACAGCGTAACAGATCTTGGCAGAAAATGGTGTGGGCCGAAAATCTTGTAGAGAATAGCCACGCTATATGTATATGCAGGAATCTCCATACCGGTAATCCCGCTTCCCGCCCCGCGCTGGTTGATACGCGGCCGCAGGATATTGAAATCCTCCTGGGAATAATTAAGCGCCACCGCCGCAGTGTCCGATTCGCGCCACTGATGATAGCCATTCGGCGGGGCGCTGATTTGGTACAGGTGGGCCAGAGCAAAAAGAGAGAGCGCCAATACGGATAGCTTCCGGGGGTCCGAAACCTGGCGCAAGAGGAGAACGAGAACGTCCATCATCTGCCGATCCAGAATTGACCAGTGTGATACACATGCATGGCCGGAGTATAACCAGAGCCTGGTATCCTCGCAAGGCAGATATGAAAGGTTGCCAGGAAACGATAGACATTGCTATATTGTCTTTTGTAGTGGCGCCTGAACTACAGAGATAACGGCGCCGGGGTATAAACCTGAAGCAAAGCTAAGTCATGGCAGAATCTGATCTATCAATAAACCAGCTAATCCACAACTGGAACACTCATCGCGAGTACCCGTTCTTGAAGAGAAACCGGGGAATACACTTTGCCGATGAATCATTCCGCGACGGTTTGCAGTCGCCGTCGATTCGCGACCCTGATATTGAAGAAAAACTGCAGATGCTTCATTTGTCGGAAAAGCTGGGTATGCACACTGCCGATCTGGGTTTGCCCGGTTCCGGCCCGCGTGCGGTGGCGGATATTACCCGCCTGGCGCGCGAGATCAAAGATAATAATTTCAAGATGACGGCCTATGCCGCCGTGCGCACACACGAGGCGGACATCCGCCCCCTGATCGACATTTCACAGAAAGTAGGGATGCCGATTGAGGCGGCGGCGTTTATCGGCTCCTCGCCGATTCGCCAATACGCCGAGGGCTGGGATATTAATGTCATTGTTAAAAAGTCAGTCGAGGCGGTCAAGCTTGCAGTGGATAACAATCTGCCGGTCATGTATGTCACCGAAGATACGACACGCGCCAGGCCTGCAGACATCAGGACACTTTACACGGCCGCAATTGAATTCGGCGCCCGTCGAATATGCGTGTGTGACACCTGCGGGTATGTGACTCCACAGGGTGTGTTTGCTCTGCTCGAATTTGTGTTTGAAGTAGTCAAAGACACCGGCGAGGATGTGAAAGTCGACTGGCACGGGCACAATGACCGGGGCCTGGGTGTGGCGAACTCGCTGGCGGCGATTTATGCCGGAGTGGACCGGGTGCATGGCACCATTCTGGGAATAGGCGAACGTGTCGGCAACGCGGCGCTGGATCAGATACTGGTCAACCTGAAACTCGATGGACTGATTGACAATGATTTGACCGCGCTGGCGGATTATTGCGATCTGGTGGCGCGCGTCTGTCATGGTCCGTTGCCGAACAATTACCCCGTCATGGGCGAGGACGCATTTCGCACTGCAACCGGAGTGCATGCCGCGGCGATTATCAAAGCCGAAAAAAAAGGCCACAAGTATCTGGCAGACCGCGTTTACTCGGGTGTGCCGGCTGGAGATTTTGGCAAGGACCAGAAAATCGAAATCGGATTTATGTCGGGCCTGTCGAATGTCAATTACTGGCTTTCGAAGCGCGGTATCAGCGGCTCAGAAGAAGAACTAAAGATAATCGCCGAAAAAATACTCGCAATCGCCAAACAGAGCCAGGAGAATCTTTCTGATGAACAGATAACGCGCGTCATCAGCGAATGCAAGTCTGAGACGGTGAACAAGTAAGGGCACGGGCGCGCCGTGCCCCTACTCTATTGAGATTCAAACACCCCGATGACATCACACCCCATGACATTAACCGAAAAGATTCTGGCCGATCACGCGATCGGCCTTCGTCGCAGCTATGTGCGCCCCGGTGACGTTCTGCGCATCAAGGTGGATTGGACTATTGCATCGGAGCTGGCCTGGAATGGTATGAACGAGACCTATGAGCGTCTCGGCCGCCCTGAGATTCATAACAAAGAACGCTTCTATCTGGCGATTGACCATACAGTTGATCCAGTGACAATAGCCAATGATCCGCGCACGCAAAAGCTGATTCAACTTTCCAAGGCGTTTGCCTCGGAGGCGCGTCTCAAACACTTTTATGATTCAAACGAAACAATACTGCATACGAAATTTTATCGGGATTTGATTTTGCCCGGCGAGGTTGTGCTCGGCGCCGATTCGCATACCTCGTCCCACGGCGGCCTGGGCGCATTCGCCATAGGACTGGGAGGCGCCGACATCACAGTGGCTATGGCGCTCGGAGAAAGCTGGATTGAAGTCCCCGAGGCAATTGCGATTGAATACCAGGGGGCGCTGCTATTCGGGATCGGCGGCAAGGATGTAATACTCAAAACACTCGGAACTCTCGGCCGCAACACTATCGCGATGGAGCGTTCGGTGGAATACATCGGCGACGCCGTCAGAGAATTCTCAACTGACATGCGCTTTACTATCGCCAACATGACCGCCGAGTTCGGCGGACTCAACGGTATCTTCCAGCCCGATGGAATTGTCAAAGCCTGGATTGATCAGCGTGATGAATACACCGAAGGCGGGAAGTATTTCCGCTCTGATGATGACGCACAGTATGCTGAACGGCGCATGATTGATCTGAACAATCTCTCGCCTCAGATTGCCAAACCGTTTTCCCCGGACAACACGGTCGATATTGATGATGTCATAGGACAAAAACTCGACGGTTGTTTCATTGGCGCCTGCACCACAACCGAGGAAGAACTGGTCCTGGCGGGTTTGATTCTCGAACTGGCGCTCTCTGACGGCAGACAAGTTACGCAAACAAGGAACAGGCTGATGGCGCCCGGAGACCTCACCATTGAGAAAAATCTGCGTGAGTCTGGTCTTCTTGATGTTTACGAAAAAGCCGGATTTAGAATTGCCCCGCCGGGATGTCATCTGTGTTTGGGAATCGCCTCCGAACGCGCCGGAGAAGGTGAGCTCTGGCTTTCGTCGCAGAACCGCAACTATCAAAACCGCATGGGCGCCGGTTCGCTGGCCTGGCTGTCCTCGGCGGCGGTGGTGGCATCAAGCGCGCCTGATCTGACACTACGCGACCCACGGCCATATCTGGCGCGTGTGGACCAGACGCGCTATCAGAAAATTCTCGGTCGAACAGATCTGGTAAGTGTCACACCCGATGTTGCTGTGTCATATGACACACCATCTGTCGATGCAGAGAAGCATTCCAGCGCACAACGTCTCAAACAGAAAAGCGGCAAGGACGCTCCGCAGGAATGCTTTCACTCCCGCATTCAATTATTCGGCGACCATGTCGACACCGATGCGATAATTCCCGGGGAGTTTTGCCATATTTCGGACGTTGAAGAAATCGGGCAAAAGTGTTTTTATCATGTGCGTCCAGAGTTCGTCGAGCGTGTCAGGGCCGGGCAGGCAATCGTTGTCGCCGGTGAAGGATGGGGCAGCGGTTCCTCGCGCGAGCATGCTGTCTGGTCGCTGAAGGGCGCCGGGGTCAAACTGATCATCGCCAGAAGCTTCGCATTTATTCACAAGCGAAACCTGGTCAACGAAGCGCTGCCGTTTTTGCAGGTAACAGATGACTCATTCTTCGAGTTGGTTAAAGAAAATGATGAGTTGATAGCTGATCTGGCAACCGGCGAAATCATTCATGTATCATCCGGCAAAAAGTCCCAGGCGGAAACACCCAGCGCAATTGTAACCGCCCTCACCCGCGAAGGCGGTATAGTCCCGGCCATCAAGGCCTATGATAAGGAAGTGTTCGCAGTATTGGCGGGGTGACCGATGGGAGACGCATGTGAACTGTAATTTCAGGGAGAGTTTTAATCGAGCGTATGGAGTTTTTAACCTGACACTCGGGTTTCTCACTGGCCTCCGGCCCGTTCGGAACCCGAGCTACACAGTATGAACGAATCTTATCTGCGGATTACTCAGAACAGCGCATGCCGTAGCTCGGGTTCCGCAGGCCCGCAAAGCGGGACAAGAAACCCGAGTCGAAGATTATGACTCCCTTGAGACGATACAATCTAACAGGTCATACATATTTCATAACAGTCGTGACCTACAAGCGACAGAGAATACTACTCAAAGACCCGGAACTGTTCCACAAATCGTGGCGAAAAACAATTCCCTTAGCTTGGGTTATCCTTCCGAATCATTTTCATGCAATACTTGAAGTTGGTGAATGTTCAATATCTGAAGCTCTTCATTCTTTCAAAATCACGTATTCCCGGCGATATAGGAACGAGCGCGGCCCCGGCCGGGTCTGGCAGAACCGCTTTTGGGACCATGTTATCCGCAATCAGCGAGATTTGAACCGGCATGTCGATTATATACACTATAACCCGGTGAGCCATGGGATCGCAGCTTCACCCGGGGATTACGCCCCTTCGTCATTCAGCAGATACGTCGAAAACGGCACATATGATAGTAACTGGGGAGATAAAGAAACGCCCGAATATACTGGAGACTATGGTGAGTAATCATTCACA
>JADFNA010000097.1 GCA_022563625.1 Candidatus Zixiibacteriota bacterium | reverse complement strand
AGACGGCCGGAACTTGTAAGCGCTATGCGATATGGATTTGCGCCTTTCACCAGCCTTACGGTTAATTGCGGATCATCCTGATTGGCCGTCCCGGAGCCTACCACCACCGCGTCAACCTCCGCCCGCAATCGATGCGCCATGCGGCGTGATTGTATCCCGGAAATCCACTGCGAGGCTCCGTTGGAGCAGGCGATACGCCCGTCAAGCGTCTGTGCGGTCTTAAGAATCACAAACGGCCGTGATCCACTATAGCGGTGCAGGTAAATCTCATTGAGCCGCTCTGCCTCTTTAGCCAGCAGGCCGCGCGAAACGCGTATTCCTGCGGCGCGCAAACAACGGGCGCCGGCGCCATTGACCAACGGGTTCGGATCAACAATCGAATAGCGCACCTCTGCAATCCCGGCCGCGATCAACGACTCCACGCATGGGGCGGTGCGGCCCTGATGCGCGCATGGTTCAAGAGTGACATACAATGTGGCGCCACGCGCCTGTTTGCCAGCCAACGCGGCAATCTCGGCGTGGCGTCCGCCCGCGCGGCGATGATAGCCTTCACCGACAATCCTCCCCCTCTTGACCAATACAGCGCCGACCATAGGATTCGGGCGGGTCAGACCCCGTCCGAGGGCCGCCAATTCGAGAGCGCGTCTCATAAACTGTTTATCCCGCTCTGTTGCGTTTCGTTTTTTGTCAGGCATCGTGTTAATCTCTTCACAATGATTGATCCGCAATCGGTCCGCAATCGATCCGTGAGCAAATGAAGCGAATTCGTTCGGCCGCCTGGTATTCAGCGGTCAATCTCGAAGTTTTCTTCGGGGAAACAAAAATGCCCCGCCTGTCATGGGGACCGGTTTTTCCGATCCAATCTTCGGGGCAACTTGTATCAGATGGTTTTCAGCGCTGTCCACAACCACCCCGCTACATATTGGGCAATCTGAGACAAACTGAAAAATAAATCTGCATGTCAGGCGGAGCCTGCTCAGCCTGATTCGATCCTTCTCCCATCCGGACTGTACCGTCGGGACCGGAATTTCACCGGTTCAATCCAAGCGCCCGCCAATGCGTGCGCTACGCTGGAGTCGCGGCCTGTAACCGCCGGTCGAGGAATTTCGCCCCGCCCCGAAGAATCTCCGTTCATATGTTAACTATATATCATCTCATGTCAAGTCAAAAGCAGGAATTTCGCCGGCCTTGGGCTTAATTAACCGAGGCTCTGGGGAATGTACAAAAGATTGCTATACCGTCTGTTACGCGGAATAATTAAAGCGCGTCGTGAGGCGCCTCGGCTATCAGTTGTCTGATGTCGTTCATCGAAAATGGTTTGCTTATCAGCCGAAAAGCCCCTTTGTCAAACATGTCGTTTCCGTCCAACTGGGCCCCCCAACCGGTGACCAGCGCGACAGGCAAGTCGGCTTCAACTTCATGCAGGGCGCGCATCAACTCCACCCCTGACATCCCGGGCATCCCAAGATCGGTGATCACCAGGTCATATTTGTCCGGCCTATGCGCTGCCATAGCGCTCTGGCCGTCCTGGTATATATCTACGTTCTGTCCGAGCAATTGCAGCATGTCAGCCAGTACTTCACGAATATTCTCGTCATCATCGACAACCATGATATTCATCGCTCGCAACTCGGCAGGCTCTCCAGCCTCGTTTTCCCGGGTCCCGGTGGCGCCGGACAGAGGGAAACTTGTGGTGAATGTCGTTCCTGTAGTTTCGGGATTGGACTGAGCGCTGATTGACCCGCCATGACGAGTGGCTATCCTGTATGCAACCGACAGGCCAAGCCCTGCGCCCCGGTCAGTCTTGGTGCTGAAAAACGGATTGAAAATCTTATTCTTGATTGCGCTGGGAATACCCGGACCCGAATCACTCACCCGGATTACGGCGCGCTCCGCCTCAATTACCAGATCCACTTTCACTACCCCGGGGTTTTCGCTAACCTCGATAGCATTGCGGATGATATTGTCCAGCATGACCGTTATATCTTCGGACTTGCCTTCAATTAGCGCCGCGCTGACACCCTCACTAATAAAACGGACAGTCACGCCACGTTTTTTCGCCAGCTGCCTCCATTTTCGCTCGCTCCGTCCGTATTCCTCAAACAATTCCAACAAATCCAGCGATTCGAGTGACCTCGGACTCGACTGTATGGCGAATTCCTGCAGGCGCTTGATTTGTTCGCCGCCCTGCAGCGCCAGCTTTTCAATCGAATCGAGTTTCTCGCACAGTTCCGGGGAGTCCTTGTGCTTAATTTTTAGCACCTGGGTCTTCCCGATAATTCCACCCAGCAGATTGTTAAAATCATGCGCCAGCCCGCTGGCCATATCACCCAGGGCCGCCAGAGATTCCGCCTCGAGTAGCCGGTCCTGGGCGGACCTCAGGTCGCTGTTCAAACGCCGATGGCGCAAAAGCAAATTGTAATTATCCAGCGCAACCGACGCATACGCCGAAAACAAACTCAAGAGCTGCAGTTCATCCTCGCTAAAACCGGAGCTGTCACCCGGGATGAAATGCAGCAACCAGGCCGGCTCGGCAGAACGCTCCAGCGCAACCAGAAAACTCGCATCCTCAATGATAACTGAATCGAGCGCCGCCACCGCCTCAGGAATTTCAGCCGCGGAAGAATCCTGATCGGCGCGGGCCGGCGAGAGTGAAAGCCCCCGAATGGCTTCACGGTAGCGGGCGCCATCCCGCCCGCGTCCAATCAGTTCAACTTCGCGCACCCCCTGAAGGCTCTTTCCGAGACTGCAGATTTGTTCAAGTGTATCATCACTTTCCATTTCAGCAAAGCGAAGCGCCGATAGATGCAAAAGCACGCCAAAAAACGCCGTGAACATTCTCTGCTGCAACTCTAAACTTACGAACTTGAAAACAACATTCAACTGCCGGATGGCAAGACGGCAAACATTGCCGGCTGAATTCAAACTGGTGTTTTCACCGCTGTTGAGAAAGGCGATGATCATAGCCTTATCGCCCTCGGCGGGCGAGAATTCATGGGCGTACATATCAGACAGTCCGGCATCGCGCAAAAACCGCGCTTCGCCGCATCCGCTGAACATCTCCTCAGAGAGCGAAACATACCGCTCGGTGAAATCTTCAAGGCGCGAGCCGGCATTCACAAACCGCTCCAATTTCGGCAGTGATGACGTATCCAATCCTGCGCTGTCTTCAATCGACAACAGCCGATATCCGTCATCGCCGCGACGGCGGTAAAGTGTGGCGCACAGCGTGGCGCCCAGGCGCTCGGCGACAAGCTGGGTGATCACATCAAGAATTTCCAGGGCCCCGTCAAACTTGTCATTCGACGAACTGATAAGCGTACGCAGTATGTTATCAGAAATCTGCACTAGATTTTGTCCGATCCGGCTGGGGCGCCTGATACCGAAGGCGCAAAAGCGCCATGGCCGATTTCGACACGAGACGCGATTCCCGTTAAGGGAACGCCGGGCGCTGTCCGCCATCCAGTCTCTTGAATTTCCAAACGTCCCTCAGACCGCTCCGCTCGCCCGGCCTGAATCAGAGCCAGAATCGCCAGCGGACGAACAAGTTTCAGAAATCCGCCGAACACGAATTGCGCTTCCGCGCCAACACTATCCGAACGACGGTAACCTGCCGCAATCGTCAATGAATAGCCCTGTTCACATCTGATGGTTCCCAGCAGCGTTTCACTCACATTCATCACATCCAAACGGGACCAGCAGGTCGAATCACTGTTGTCAGATGTTTTACGAATCAGACGCGGACAATCGCCATCCATTCCACACGCTCGGGCCAAACTTTGCCTGACCGGATAGAAATGCGCTTTTAACACCCCGTTGACTGCGTCTCTCGTTATCGCATGTGCTGTCGCTCCGTTCAAAGGCGCCAACTCGACTGTCAGGGCGTCATACTCCAGCGCTCCAGACAGATTCTCGCCACAAGCCTCAAACAGAGCCTCCAATGCGCTTACTCTCGTCCGGGTCCTTTTCGACTCCACTCTCGAGAGCGCTTCAATTCTCAATGCAATATCGCAGCTTATGGCATGCAGCTTTCTGAATGAAACTGCGCGCCCCGTTTCAGCATTCGATTCCGCATTCAATGTGCCAGCGGCAGAAACTTCACTGCCGATTTCAATTACGGAAACATTTGCCGTTTGCTTTTTCCAGGCCGACACTCCGCGCAAAATCAGAAACAATCCCAATACTGTCAGTGACACATCAGCCGCCGCAACAATCCCGCTGTTTTCCGGACCCAGTGTTGCAACCGCCAGGTGGTCCACCACACGCATACCAGCGACAGCGCTCAGCAAGGCGAATCCGGAAAGCGCGCAGTACCTGGTCCGCACATCGCCGCCGCGCATTTTGAACGCAGCCAGAACGGTAACGCCGAGCATCAGCCCAAATACCGCTGTGTCCATGATTTCCTGTGACATACTTTTTATCGCTTTAGAGCAGACAACATAGGCGCAGACGATATCGGCGCCGCGCTTTCGGCGCAGAATCCCCCGCATCTAGTTATCGGCTTATCCGACAAGCGCTTGAAATGGACCCTGCCAGACAACAGGAGGCGCAGGCCGGTGTTCCAATATGAAATTGAAAAGCGTCAATTCCGGTCGTTCGGCGCCGTCACCTGTTGGTTTCTCCCAATAATCTAGAGCGTAATTTGTCCGGGAGTTTAATCGGAAAATCACCTTAAGCGACTGTAACTCAGCGAGAACTGATGTTTCAGACAACGCGGCGCCTGCTTTGTTCTTACCGATTTCAGCGCGTTGTAGAGACAACGACGAAGATTCGCCTGTTACGCCGGATTCCGTTCCACAGAACGAACCACAGAACGGAATTGGCCAGAGGGCGGATAGTAGATGCAGATAGAATCAGCCGGGTAAGGAGAGAAAGATGGCCGAAGCGCAAGACAACACGAGCATCCGCCGTCGCGGGGTCCGCGAGTCGATAGGTAAAGTTTTCATTATGGCAGCAGTGTTGGCCCTGGCCGGTCTGGCTCTGTCGGCCTGTGGTAACAACAAAGCGCTTGACTCTGGCTCTTCACCGGGTCCGTCTGACCCGCGCAGCTATTTTCCGAATCAGGCCGGGTATTCTGTGACTTTTACCGTAACCGATGCTTCCGGCCAGGAAATCCGCCAGGAAGTATTTACCGCAACCTCAACGGCGTCGTTTGAAGGCCTGCCGGGAATGCGTTGGGAAGGGCGGAACTTGTCAGACTCAACAGTTTCAGCGGCCGGTATTATTTTTTGGGACAACAACGCCGTCTATCATCAGGCCGACGGAGCCGCAGCGGCCGAAGCGCTTATTGTCGCGCCTCTCGAAGTCGGCGCATATTGGGCGCGCTGGCGTGATTTCAGCGACACGACGATCATAGCCGGTGGAACAGATCCGAACATATTTGATTTCGGGGGCGGAGGTGGATCAGGCGCTGACATTACTAACGGCGGAGGCGGGCTGGATATTATCCTCTCATCATCCTACCCCACTACGGGGAGTTCGACGTTCTATGTCGCCGAGACTGACGCTGTTGTTCAATCTGGCTCACAAACGTTCAGCGCTTGTTTGCAAATTATCAACGCCGGTACCGGAAACAAGGTCAACCGCTACTGGTACCACCAGGGCGACGGGCTGATCAAATACGCCCTCGGATGCGAGTTTGGCGTATTGACAGGAACAGAGAACGCAGAACTCGTGCGCTGAGTGAGATTGATGGGCCGGTTGATAACAGACCTATCCGTCGCGGCATATCTTGATTTTTACAAGCCCGTGGGCGGCAGACCTCCGGTCTGGCACATTCCCACCTCAGAGCTTTAGTCGAACCAGGATTGTTTCTTGTCTACGCCAGTGTACAGCGGCCACACCCTCGGAGAGTCTTGACGACCACCGGACTGGCTGACCTACTTGGAGATTCTGACCCGTTCGAGGTATTCACCGGTGCGTGTGTCTACTTTGACAAACTCTCCCTCTTTGATAAACAGAGGGACTTTGACCTCAACGCCGGTCTCCAATTTGGCAGGTTTGGTTATATTGGAAACAGAGTCCCCTTTGACAGCCGGTTCAGACTCGGTAACCTTCAACACAACCGATGAGGGCAATTCCACAGACAACGGATTCCCGGCATACATCAACACCTGATACTCATCATTTTCCTTGAGATAGAACCGCGAGTCACCGAGCACATCAGAGGAGAGCGTATATTGCTCGAAATCCGCAGAATCCATAAATGTATATTCGCCGCCATTCTCATACAGATACTGCATTTTGCGGTCTTCAACATCAGGTTCTTTGAATGACTCTCCGCCGTTGAAAGTCTTCTCACTGATAGCCCCGGTCACGATATTCTTGACCTTAGTGCGCACAGTAGCGCCGCCACGAGCAACTTTTGAATGATGAAACTCAAGAATGATATACGGTTCGCCGTCAATCGAAATCCGGCGGCCGCGTTTGAAATCTTTGGTGGAAATCATTTCCCCTCCGCGTCGTAACTTTTCATCTCCAAAGGGGCCGGTCAGGCTCCACTGGCGGGTAATATAGCGCTTGCGGCAAGCTGCGAAAGGCCTC
>JADFNA010000096.1 GCA_022563625.1 Candidatus Zixiibacteriota bacterium | reverse complement strand
GAAGATAAAGATAGGTTTTCAGCCGAGGAGCTGGTAGTGGCCGCTTGGGAGATGTTTCCTGATACCTTCGGTCTGAAGGGATTCAACCATCCAGATTCTAACCGAGTCTTCGCTGAGATTATGGGCTCAAAACCTATTCGCAAAAAAGGTCTGCTTCAAAAAGTTGGTGAGAAGATGTATACGCTTACTGAGCTTGGAAAGTCAGTAGGAGCAGGATTTAACGAGGATAATACTCAGACAAAGCTCGATGCGTCACGCCAAGTTGTTGCCCAACTCAAGAAAATCATGTCAAGTGTTGCTCTGAAGAAGTATAAGGCTGCAAGAGAATCCGACATTACCTTTTCTGATGTATTTGCGTTTTTAAGTATTGCACCGAGTTCTTCCGCGATTGAATTGAAAGGGAAAGAGGAGAATCTACTTGGCATATTGAGGTTGGTATCATCTCAACTCGGCTCCGATGGTTCTTCAATAGTTCACGGAGGAACACCGATCTTACAACAAGATATCGAAACGATAAAATCCTTATTCAGAGATGTGCAGAACGAATTCAAAGAGGAGTTAGAGATCATACGGCAGCGAAAACATGAACGAAAGACTTAACACATTTTATGAGACTACTCTCGGAAGGGCATATTCGTGTGATAGCCTCGCATTGCTCCGTCAACTCCCTGACGCAAGCATTGATTTGGTGCTGACATCACCTCCATTCGCACTTACAAAAAAGAAAAGCTACGGAAACGTTTCCGCAACGTCATACTGGAGTTGGTTCGAGCCTTTTGCCCTCGAAATCTGGAGAGTCTTGAAGCCAAGAGGAAGTTTGGTGTTAGAGATTGGCGGTTCATGGAAACCTGGATTCCCAGTACGGAGTCTATATAACGTTGAAGTTCTTCTCAACCTTACAGAAAGAAGTGGTCTATTTTATCTTGCTCAAGAATTCTTCTGGCACAATCCCGCTAAGATGCCGGCTCCTGCGCAGTGGGTTACTATTGAAAGAATAAGAGTAAAGGACTCAGTTACTCCTATTTGGTGGCTTTCTAAGAGCATGAGGCCTAAAGCTTCAAACCGAAGAGTCCTTCGGCCATATTCAAAGAGTATGCAGAACTTATTGAAAAATGGTTATAACAAGGGTAAGCGTCCATCAGGCCATGACGTTTCTAATAAATGGGGCAACAAACACAAGGGCTCAATTCCCGATAACATAATTATCGCCTCAAACACACGAAGTACCGATCGATACTTGGACGCTTGTAGGGCTCTCAATTTACAGATTCATCCAGCCAGATTCGTTCGAGAAGTACCTGAGTTCTTCGTAAAATTCGCAACTGTGCGCGGGGACACCGTCCTCGATCCATTCGCAGGGAGCAATATAGTAGGAGAGGTGTGCGAGTCTCTCGGCCGAGAATGGATAAGTGCTGAGATCAACAGCGAATATGTATATGGATCTTCTTTCAGATTTGAGGGAGTTGGCGAGTTGGTGTATGCACTTTATCAGGCAGGTGACGCTGAGCACCTTCTGTCGCTAAGTTCCGAACGAGAATCTCAATGATCTTCCCTCTATAGATTTGACAGATCAAGAAGATAGGCGGGCGACCCACCCATTCTGGTGGGCTCCCGCCTGAACTAAAAGCTACCCACGTGGAAGGTGGACCATCCGGCCACTGCCCCAGAGTAATTAGAGCTACCACACGGATGGTTGACTGGTCGAATCAGTCGACCCCCCCAAAGAGATTTCAATCCCACATATTCGCCCACTTTCTTACATATTCCGCTCCGGCGCTTTGGCGCTGACGGGCGAAGAATATGGCTGAACTGGATTTCCTTAAAGATATTGTTGTCATCCTGACACTGGCCCTGATCGTGGTGTCAGTGTTTCACCGACTGAAAATTCCGGCCATCGCCGGATTCATTCTGGCCGGTGTATTGATCGGACCCAAAGGGCTGGGGCTGGTCGATGATTCACATCAGGTTGAGCTGTTCGCAGAAATCGGCGTGGCCTTGCTGCTGTTTGGAATCGGCCTTGAGATGTCACTTGACAGGCTGCGCAGGCTGTGGCGGCCGATTATTATTGGCGGAATGCTTCAGGTCGGACTGACGATCCTGATTTCATATGCGATCGGCCGGCTGTTCGGTCTTTCTGGTCCGGCGGCGTTGTTTGTTGGATTTCTGTTGTCGATTTCAAGCACGGCCATTGTTTTGCGCGGATTAGACCAGCGGGGTGAAGTCGAGGCGCCACACGGGCGCCTGACGCTTGGCATTCTTGTTTTTCAGGATTTGAGCGTGGTGCCGATGATGCTGCTTATTCCGTTCCTGGCCGCCTCGGCAGGAGGGATTGAATCCGGCGCTGCGCTGCCTGATCTGTTATCTGCACTGGGACGGGCGCTGGGAATTCTGATTGTCGTGCTCTTCGCTGCACGGATGCTCGTGCCGCGGCTGTTGGCCTTTGTGGCCGAAACCAGACAGCGTCATCTGTTCGTGCTGGCGGTTTTACTGGTATGTATTGGCACGACCTGGTTCGCCGCCAGCGGCGGAGTTTCACTGGCAATCGGCGCTTTTTTGGCCGGAATGGTGGTGGCCGGCAATCAATTTCGCCATCAGGCGCTGGCGGACCTGATACCGTTTCGCGAAGCGTTTACCAGTATGTTTTTCATTTCTATCGGCATGCTTCTGGCGCCGGCGGTGTTTGTTGATGAGTTCACCCCTATTGCTCTGTTGCTTGTAGCTATTCTACTAGGTAAATCGCTGGTCGTATTTCTCAGCGGAATAATCATGCGCCTGCCTTTGCGCGTGACAGCCCTGACTGCCTTCGCCCTGGCGCAGGTTGGAGAGTTTTCGCTTGTGATGATCACCACGGCCGCAGGCAGCGGTTTGCTTGACGGGCAATTAGAGACACATTTGCTCGCCGCGGCTATTTTGTCAATGCTGATCACACCGTTTGCAATCAGGTACGGTCCACACCTGGCGGCAGGCGCCGGCAAAGTTCGCGCGCTGGCCAAACTGATGAAAGTATCGACCGCCGAAGAGGCGCTGGAGAAAACCGGAGGCATGCGAGATCATGTGATTATCGGCGGGTATGGGTTCACCGGTGTTGAGGTCGCATACGCCCTCAAAGAAGCCGGCATAGATTATGTAATCACCGATTTGAATCCCGAAAACGTCAGGATAGCGGCTGATGCCGGTGAACAGGCGTATTTCGGAGACATAACCAACGCCGATACGCTTGTTCATCTGGGCGCCGCGCGCGCCAGTGAACTTGTGCTGGCCATAAATGATCCCAGCGCGAATGAACGAGCGGTCAAAGCCGCCCGCTCAGTGGCCCCGGATTTGCATATCATTGTGCGCACACGCTATTTGCTGGATGTCAAACCACTGCTGGACGCAGGCGCCAGTGAAGTGATTCCCGCTGAACTCGAAGCGGCGGTTGAGGTCACATCGCGCCTGCTGCGCCGCCATCAGGTTGACCCTGATCTCCTGGCGGAATTGTACTCTCGGATACGCAGCCACCGCGAAGACCCGGCCGCCGGTTGAGCGCCGCGATCATTGAATATACCCGATCGCCACCTGGCAGCCTCCTGAATCAATGGCGATCCCATCGCCGCTTCAGTTTCTTCAACGCATTTTGAATACCTTCTGCCTCCGGGTCCTTCCGCCCGGATTCAACCAATGCGGACCGCCTGGCTCCTCTGTGGCGATTGTTTCAAGTTCGAACAATTTGATCTCACTTGATGGGAGATTTTCACTTGCCAATAATTCTGTTTCGTCCTGGTATGGATTGCACCGGTCTGTTCAAACTCTGTTTCTGTCTGACTCTCCAAGGACTTTCACCGCAGCCCCGCAGCAATTGTTTTGTATTGGCGCTTACAGTGGGAAACTTGATTAAAGACGGTCTGGATACTGCCGATATTCCGAGGGAAGAATACTAATCCCAAACTGCAGGAGTAAGCCATGAAACACCTTAAAACAGCAATCCTGATTTCTCTTTCCGCATTTTTGCTGTCATCATGCGGCGGAGGCAAATCAACCGGTCCGGGCACAAACCCGGACCCCGGTACAGGCTCTAACTCTCTGGTTGTCACAGCGCTGGTGTCAGGTGTTGCTGCGGGCGCCGGAGTTTTTACCTCCAGCTTCAGCGTGACTGTTCTCGACAGCATGGCAGTCGCGGTTAACGACGCGCAGGTTACGATTAACCATGCAGCCTTTAGCGTCATGACCCTGGTCCAGGATCCGCTTCAGCCCGGCGTCTATACCGGCACAGCTAACAGTTACAACCCCGGCGCTTATACGCTAAACGTTACCAGGGGGACCGATATTGTCAGCAACGCCATTGTCAACGGCCCGGATGTCCACACCATAACCGCTCCTACAACCACCGACGTGTTGAGCTCGGGCCTCTCTTTCAACGTGACCTGGACCAGCGCTGCCGCTGCTACTGAAGCGGAAATTCAGACCAAAGATTTGGCCGCGACGATCACGGCCGACAACGGCGCCTTTAGTGTTCCGGCCTCAAGTGTTGCCAGGGTCGATCAGGAGGTTACGGTGCGCCGCCGAAACAGCGTCACGCCGGGGGGGGGCAGGGCCGGATCCACTTTCAAGGCGGAAATTAGCGTTTCGGTACAGCCGATTGTTGTGAAGTCCAGCGTGCCATCGCTGATCGTCACAGCTCTGGTGTCAGGCGTCGATGCAGGCGCCGGTGTATTTACCTCAAGCTTCAGCGTAACCGTTCTCGACAGTCTGGGGGTCGCCGTTAACGATGCGCAGGTAACGATTTCTCATACAGCTCTGAGTGTCATGACTTTGATGCTGGATCCGCTCCAGCCCGGCGTTTATACCGGCTCAGTTAACAGTTACAACTCCGGCGCCTATACATTGAACGTTGTCAGAGGGACCGATTTTGTCACCAACGCCGTTGTCAACGGTCCGGATGTTCACACCATAACCGCTCCGACAACTACCGATGTCCTGAGACCTGATCTCTCGTTTAACGTGACCTGGACCAGCGCTGCCGCTGCTACTGAAGCGGAAATTGAGACAAAAGATTTCGCCGCAACAATTACGGCCGACAACGGAACTTATAGTGTCCCGGCCTCAGGTGTTTCCAGGGCAGATCAGCAGGTTACGGTCCGCCGCCGGAACAGTATGACGCCGGCGGACGCCAGAGCCGGGTCCACTTTCAAGGCGGAAATTAGCGTTTCGGTGCAGCCGATTGTGGTGATGTCCAACCTTGTGCTGGTCAACGGCAGTGTCAATGGCTCCGATATCGGCGGGGGCCTGTTTGCGACAACGTATCTGGTGGTACTGAAAGATGATCTTGACAACCCGATTATTAATGCCACAGTCACTTTCGCCAATTCGCAAACCGGGACAGTGTCTCTCACAGAGGAGCCGCTCATCCCTGGAACATATTCGAGCGCAGAATTTAACTACTTTGAAGGCATCTACACGCTGAACGTCACAAGCACGATCGCTGTTGTTACGGATGCGACCGTACTCGGGCCGGACTTGCACACGATTACGACCCCTCTGACTCTCGGTGTGGTCTCGAGCACGCTCCCCTTTACATTACTCTGGGCAAAAACGACAACAGCAGGCGAAGCCTTGATCGAAACGAGTGACTTCGGGCCAGAAATTACCGTGGATGATGGAAGCTTTGACGTACCGGCTTCGTTCAACCCGCGGACCGATCTGCGAATCAGGATAACCCGCAAGAACACCGGGACAATCCCGAACACACGGGCAGGTTCTGGCCTCAGCGCCAGCATCAGGAACGCCGTGGAAGATGTCGTCGTCCAATAAGCAAGAGTCAATCAGCTAAAAACTGTGCCGCCCTCAGGGAAGAGGGCGGCACAGTCCCATTTTCAGACATGACACGCTCCAGCCCAGGCGGTGTATGGGCAAGCGCCGACCGGTCCCGGCAAAGTTCTCCTCTGTATACCGCCACTATACAGAGTGAAACCACCTGTCTTGTGGCTTCGAAAGCAAATCCCGCCGTCAAAAATATTCCCCAAAAGAAAAAGCTTCAGAAGTTATCGAAGTTCTGAGGATTATTGGGCAGAGAGGGGGGGGTAATTTGAATCTGATGCCTTCGGTTTATCTTTAATGGCAGTACAACAAGATGCGCCAGACGCTAACCTATAGTAATAGCAATTACTTACAGGGAACACAGTGTCTAGTGTTTTCCCTTATTATCTGTTGTTCTTGCTCGTTTTGTTAGAAAACTGTTAGAAAGAGGTGTATGTCAAATATCGAAACAACCATGATTCACCCCCCACGTAGCCCTTGATCATTTGCTTAAAGCGGTGAATAAGTTACAAATAGATGGAATTAAAGAATATCAGTGAAACAGATTATTATATTACAATATTCGGAGTTATTTTCATTGACATGATAAGCTGAAGTTGTTGTATATGCTACAAAACTTGTGGCCAGCATTATTTTGAATTATATAGGAGTATGAGACTGGTACAAAAACTAAGAACGAGTAGGTAGTATATACTGCTCCCCATTAGTTGACGCTGTTGTCTAAGCGAGTATCTTGTGAAAAGAATCACAGGAGGAGTTTATGAAGCGTCGGCAGTGGGATTCAAAGACAAAGGCTAAGATTGTGTTGGAGGTA
>JADFNA010000095.1 GCA_022563625.1 Candidatus Zixiibacteriota bacterium | reverse complement strand
TTTATTACTTATGCGAGCAATTGATAAGAGCTCTTGAAGAAAGACAATTTGATCCATTAGTTATCCCTGGTTTAGAATCCGTTCTCGAGAGCCATAGAACACGAGACCCCGCTCTCTGGGCAAGAGTCGACACACGGAAAGACGTAACGAGACGTCTAAAAGAGCTTCGCGATTTTATTAGAGAAACTGTATTTGAAGCGCTGAAGGACAAAGAATTGGACCTAAGCGTGTATGATCCATTCATGAGTCTCTTCAAAAGTGACTCTCTGCAAGTGGATGTATTTACGCTGAATCACGATCTTATAATCGATGATCTATTCAAGTTGAGTGATATCTCCTTCCACGACGGATTCACACGCAAAGGGCAAGCGCGCTCAGTCTGGGACAAAAAATCTTACAGAAAGGATTTTGATGGCGTAAATGTATTCAAGCTCCACGGAGCTATAAATTGGTATTCTGGAGAGAAATATGAACCGTATCCTCCAGTATGGATTCTTGATAAAAGTGAAATCGATGAATTCAAATTTGACGGAGAGAACGAACCTGAATTTCTTATTGGTACTTACAACAAATACTTTGAATATACGCAAGGTATTTACTTGGATATGATCAGCCTCTTTGACGAATTCCTAGCTAGATCTGACCGGTTGATAACAGTCGGCTATGGCTTCGGTGACATCGGAGTCAATAATGTTATCGCTAAGTGGTGGTGGGACAAGAGAGACAGTGAGAATCCAAGGACAATACAAATTTTTGGCGACCGGGCAGGCGAGCATGCGAAACAGTTTTACGCTGAATACAATAAATATGTAGACTTTGCAAACAGAGCCGATCTTTATACGATGGGCTTTCCGGACATATTGGTATGTAACTGCAAATTGGAAAAATCCCTCTGGGATTCTGACAAGCTGGAATTCTCGTGTCATGTGTAATCCCCCCACTTGCCCCATCGCATAAAAATATCTATCCTGAAACCCGGCTGGGACTTTCTGGCTTGATTCCTGTATAATGACCTCAGGCCCGGGGCGCCGGGCGTCCTGCCGCTTTGGCCCATACGAATGGATGCGTATTTTTTATGAGTCTGCTGAAATCTCTCAAATCACCTTCTGAACTGCACGATTTTACTGACGAGCAATTGGTCCAGTTTGCCGATGAGGTGCGGGAGCATTTGCTGGATTCGGTCTCGCAAACCGGAGGGCATTTCGCCTCGAATCTGGGTGTGGTCGAACTGACCGTCGCCCTGCATGCCGTATTCGACACTCCCAAAGACAAGCTGATCTGGGATGTCAGCCATCAGATTTATCCCCACAAAATCATCACCGGCCGCGCTGACCGAATGACCACCATCCGCACGCGGCACGGCCTGTCCGGATTTTCGGCCCCGACCGAATCTGAATATGACGTGTTTCTGGCGGCCCATGCCTCGACCTCAATCTCGGCGGCTATGGGTTTCGCCTGCGCCCGCGACGCGCGCGGCGAGGACTACAAGGTCGTGACAATCACGGGCGATGGGGCGATGACCGGCGGCCTGTGTTATGAAGGGCTGAACCATCTCGGCGGCTCAAAAAAAGACGTGCTGATTATCCTGAATGACAACCGCTGGGCGATCAGCAGGACAGTCGGGGCGCTTTCCCGCTATTTGACAAATATCATGACCGACGAGCGCTATAACAAATTGCGCAAGGAAGTCTGGGAATTGACTGGCCGTTTCAAACGCCGCGAAAAAATCCGCGCAACTGTCCGCCGTTTGGAGCATTCGTTCAAGGCCCTTGTTTCGCCCGGATCGCTTTTTGAGGACCTCGGGCTGCGCTATTTCGGGCCGATTGACGGAAACAACCTGCCGCTGCTGCGCAAGACACTGACTGAACTTAAATCTATCGGCGGCCCGCGTGTGTTGCATATTCTGACGAAAAAAGGCGCCGGTTATCCGCTGGCCGAATCCGACGCGCTGAAATACTACGCTGTCACGCCGTTTGACCGCGCCACCGGCAAAGTACATCCGAAACCAAAGACTAATCCGGCCTATACGAAAGTGTTTGGCGATGCGCTGGTGGAACTCGGCGGGCGCAATGAGTTACTGAACGTGATCACGGCCGCTATGCCGACCGGATCGGGTGTGATTGATTTTGGCGAAAAGTTTCCGGAGCGTTTCCATGATGTTGGAATCGCCGAAGAGCATGCCACCTGTTTTGCGGCCGGGATGGCCGCCGGTGGAGTGCGGCCGCTTTTGGTGATTTATTCGACGTTTATGCAGCGCGGTTATGACCAGATGATACATGATATTGCCCTGCAAAACCTGCCGGTGGTGGTCTGCATGGACCGCGCCGGGCTGGTTGGCGCCGACGGGCCGACACATCATGGGACATTTGACATCAGCTATATGCAGACCATTCCGAATGTCACTATTTGCGTTCCCAAAGACGGCAATGAACTGCGCTCGATGCTGCGCTACGCTGTCGAAGAGGAAATAACCGGGCCGATTACTATGCGCTATCCGCGCGGTCCTGTGCCCGACACGATCAACGAGGGGTTTGCGCCAATTGAATGGGGCAAGTGGGAAATCCTGCGCGAGGGGGAAACGGTATGTGTTCTGGCATGCGGGACTATGGTTGGAAATTCTCTGCGGGCGGCGGACATAGCGCTCAAGGAAACCGGGCGCAATATTACTGTTGTTAATGCGCGCTTTATTAAACCGCTTGACGAAGAGATGCTGCTGAGATTGGCGAATACGTACAGCGTGATTATGACTGTGGAAGAAAATGCGCTGATGGGCGGTTTTGGTTCAACGGTTTCGCGCCGCATGCATGAGCTGGATTTTCACGGACGGGTTATCAATCTCGGCTTACCGGACAAATTCATCCCGCACGGATCAATTGAGGGACTCTGGGAGGAAATCGGTCTGGATTCGAAATCTATTGCCGCGCGAATTACCGAGGCGTTGACTAACGGCAAAGCGGAGCGCAAAGGTTTTTTCAAGCGCTTGACTTTCAAACGACAGAGCGAGAAACAGCACAAAGATAGCGCCTCGGGCGCGCCGGGCGCGACGGCCGCCGAGGACCTTGCCTCAGTCACAACTGATTCTTAGATGCTCTGTAAGCGCAGTTTCATCGAGCGTAGATTTTTAATTAAGTAATTTTTCCAACAAACTCCTCTGGAACGCTTTCTGTGGCGACCTTTTTAATAAACGCCAATCCAAAAACCCGGCGGCCCGAGACAATCCCGGCCGCTCAGAAAATCATTGACTGGGGTGAGAGCTCGGGCAATGTTATCAGGCTGACCAAGAACACTGCCGATTTGCTGGGCAGGACAGATCAGGCGGTTTCGGATTCTGAAATCCAAGATAGCATTGATATTTTGATTTCGCTCGGCGGCGACGGTACGATCCTGTCTTCGGCGCGAATGGTGGCCGGCAGTAATATTCTTATCTGGGGAGTCAACACGGGGACGCTGGGATTCCTGACAGAAACATCTCTGGTTGAACTTGAAGCAGACCTGAGCAAAGTCGCCGAGGGGAAATATCAGATTGATGAACGAATGACGCTGGAAACGACGCTCGAAGGACACGACTTGCCGCTGGCGCTCAATGACGTGGTGATTGACAGGGGCGCAGTCAGCCGCATCATCACTGTCGACATGTTCGCCAATTCTATGCCGATCGCCACTTACCAGGCCGATGGATTGATTCTGGCCACACCGACTGGCTCGACTGCCTATTCATTGTCTGTCGGCGGGCCGATTCTGGCGCCGTCGATGAGGGCCATAATCGCCTCGCCCATATCGGCCTTCGGCTTCTATGGCCGCCCGTTTGTCTTTTCTGAAAATACTGAGCTGGAAGTGCGGGTCCATTCGGCCCATGGCAAGAGCGCCCTGACGATTGACGGCCAGAGCGCAATTGAATTGCCGGAGTTGGCGCGTTTTACTGTCAAAAAGGGGAAATCAGTGGTGCGCCTGATTCGTTTCCACGACAGTTCGTTTTATCAAGTGCTGCGCGACAAACTCCACTGGGGCGAGCCGCCGCACGCTGATTCAGAGTAGGGGAAGTGTCATTCGAATCCTCTTGCCTGAAACGTCAAGATCACTTATTTTTGGCTGTTAGAAATCGTTCGGAATTGTCAGTGCGGTTTCGTCGTATCGCTATGCGGGAGTAACTCAGTTGGTAGAGTCACAGCCTTCCAAGCTGTTGGTCGCGAGTTCGAGCCTCGTCTCCCGCTTTTTTTCTCTACAGTTTTTCTCAGCAGTTATTAACCGGGCCGCCGCAGACTGGCGCCGGGCCACCTGCAAAAATGCGCTGGATTAAGTAGACGACATCGGCGATATCCATGCGAGCGTCGCCGTTGGCATCAGCTTCACGGCAGCACGCTGACTGTGGTCCACCCGCGAAAATCCGCGCAATGAGGAACGTAATATCGGCAATGTTCGTTTTTCCGTCGTGATTGGCATCGCCGGGCATCGCGCAGCAATTTCGTTCGAGAACGTTTATACAGTACGCCTCAGTGCGTGTTCCGCCCACGGATAGATCGCCGTTACCGCCAAACCAGAGAGGGCCTATACTAAAGCCGTTCTCGTCAATCGCGAGGAAGTTAGTAGCAGGTGGGTAAAAGGCCGAATCGGTGCAAAAAATCCCCATAGAATCAAAGGTCACTGTCCATAAGAGAAAGTCTATGAAATTAGAAATCTGAAGTCCCCCACCACAGCAATTAGGTGGATTGGCGTTTCCTACGCCTCCTGCCAAAATTCGATCCGGCAGGACGCCATCAATCATCCCGATGTTGAGACTTCCTCCGTCAAATGCCCACAGTGCGGCGGAATTCCATTCGACCCCCAAGCTGACGTTTTCAATTCGGGCTCCGGTCGTAATTGAGTTGTCCGGTGAGTAGAATATCCAGCCGAGGCTGCAGGCATTCATGATACTCTCCGAGCGAACCCGCAACACGAAGCGAAGAGTTGAACCTGCTTGCGTTGCGGCGTCCAAGCCGAGGTCGGGATCGCCATATATGTATGAACCAGAGTCCGGTGTCACTACGATACGCACTTCGGCTGGTTGGGCGGAGATGCTGGCGTTTAGTAGAGTACCAACAGCGAGAAATCCAACCGCCGTGATTATGCTTACATGTTTCATGTTTGAACTCCTTCAGAATCTCAGCAGTTACCAACCGGTCCGCCGCAGATTGGGGGCGGGCCTCCTGCGAAGAAGCGGCGGCCCATGTAAGTTATATCGGCGATATTCATGCGGCCGTCGCCGTTGGCGTCCGCTTCGCGGCAGCAGGCCGCGGGCGCTCCATTACCAAATATGCGAGCAATCAGATATGTTGCGTCAGCGATGTTCACCATTCCGTCGTGATTGGCATCGCCGGGCATGGCGCAGCAATTTCGTTCGAGGACATTAACGCAGTAGGCCTCAGTTCGGGTACCACCCACAGGCAGATCACCGCCGCCGCCAAACCAGAGCGGGCCTATAGGAGCGCCGTCCACGTCAATGGCGAGCCATTTAGTGGCCGGTGGGAAAAAGGCTGAATCTGTGCAAAAAATTCCCGAAGAATCGAAAGTCACGGTCCATTCAATAAAGTCATCATAGTTTGGATCTTGAAATCCTCCACCGCCCGTATTTGGCTCTCCGTCATGTGATCCAATTCCGCAAGTTAAGATTCGATCTGGCAGGACACCATCGATGAGCGTAAGGTTGATACCGGGGCCAAAGTCATACACAGCGGGGGTAGCCCACTTGCCGAGTAATTTGGCGTTTTCGATTCTGGCGCCGGTCGTTATTGAATTGTCCGGCGAATAGAATATCCAGGACAGGGAGACGGCATTGATTGCAAGTTCCGCGCGTGCCTGCATTACGAACCGAAGAGTTGATCCCGGATGTGTTGCTGCATCCAGGCCATGTGTGAAATCGGTGAACATGCCTGAACGCGGTTCCGGTGTTACTACGATACGCACTTCGGCTGGCTGGGCGGAAAGGCTGGCGTTTAGTAGAGTACCAACAGCAAGAAATCCAACCGCCGTAATTATGTTTACATGTTTCATGTTTGAACTCCTTCAACACTTCAACAATTACCAACCGGTCCGCCGCAGATTGGCGCCGATCCACCTGCGAAAATGCGGCGGACCATGTAGGTGATGTCGGCGATGTTCATGCGTCCGTCGCCATTGGGGTCGGCTTCGCGACAGCAGGCCGCGGGAGCTCCACTACCAAAAATGCGAGAAACCAGATACGATGCGTCGGCGATGTTTACCATTCCGTCGTGATTGGCATCGCCGGGTGTGGCGCAGCAATCACTTTCGAGAATGTTGACGCAGTAGGCCTCAGTTCGCGTACCGCCCACAGACAGATCACCTCCGCCGCCAGACCAGAGCGGGACTGAAAGGCTGCCGTCAGCGTGATTGACGAGCCACCTAACATTAGGTGGGAAAAAGCTGGAATCGATGCAAAAAAATCCTGAAGAATCGAAGGAAACAGTCCATTCAAAAAAATCTATGAAATTTGAGTTCTGAAATCCGCCACCGCCTGTGTTGGGTTGACAATCATGACAGATTGCAGTGCCTCCAGCCAAAACATAATCCGGCAGGACGCCGTCAAGCGAAGACTTGTCAAGCACGGTGCCACCGCTCCACATCGCGAATGTAGCCCACTGGCCAATCAG
>JADFNA010000094.1 GCA_022563625.1 Candidatus Zixiibacteriota bacterium | reverse complement strand
TCTTCCGCAGCAGCAGTAATGCCCAACCGCAGGAGTTCGTTTTGAGGCACTTCGTCTATTTCTTGTATAGTAATTTGGCGGAAGTGCCTCACCGTCCATCGATCCTCGACTGGTATGTCGTGTGACAACTCGGCACCAACACGACGCCTCACAGCCCGCTTTCGGATGGAGGCAAAGTTGTCTGGATCGAGGTAGTATCGCCGCACCAACACACCCTCTTCTCGCTTCTTTCGAGAGCTGGTCTTCAGCCCCATGAGCTTCAGTATTTGGCCAATGAATTTGTTGCTGTCCTTAGGGCGTTTGTAATTTACTGAGTTAGGGACGATCCCCAGGTACGATAGGAGCACCTTCTGCTTCATCACTAGGTCGACTACCGCCTGGGCGTGTTCCGCGCCAAACGATCCTTCACCCGTCTTAAGGTCGATACCTAATGGTTCCAAAATACGTTTGTACGCACTGGCCGTCACTGCGTTGAAATTACGAAGGCTGAGATTTTCCCCTTCGCATCCATCGAACGGTTTTGCGAGATTTGCTGCCAATTCAAAACGCTTTAGCTTCGCAAGGCCACGGCGCTCGTCAAAGAACTCTATGTCCGCGACGGTCAGATCAGGCAGCTTCAAATCTTCTATCGTCGGAATATCAACCGGAATCTTGCGAATAACCAGGCCGCATGATCCCCGCTGGCGCATAACATTCACCCGAAATCTCGCCAGCCCCGAGATGCTGTGCCCGAAGTCCAGATCACCCGTACTGCAATAATCCATCCACTGGTTCTCATTAGTAATCTCGCGAACATACGTTTCGGTCATCTCGGGGGTCAGCTTCCCCATCTCACTATGCGGCTCGATCTTACCGTCAATACGCAGGCCGGGTGGCGACCCGACTTTGATATGTAAATCCGAGGCCCCCTTTTCACACATTTCACGCAACAACTGCTCTAAAGACATTTCACCAGCCATATCACTCCTATCCCTGTAGATTCTGTCAAATCCAAGTTTCTCCTCTCTTGCATCGGACAATGTGCCACAGTGGATTAGAGTGGATTAGGGAGTTTTCCTCTCCAACTCGAAACACTTGCCCAGGCCATAACAATTTTAGTACATTATTGATAGAATGCGATCGCTCCTGTCGCGCTATTAGAAATACCCGTTTTCTATTGAAACAAATTCGAAACATTACCACATTAACATCCAGACATAGAGGAACAGATTATGAAACACTTTCAACTGCCCGGCCTTACCCGTAAAGCAACACTGGCGCTGTCGTTTATCGCGCTTGCATCAGGCGCAATTTTGAGCTCCTGCGCCCGGACCACCGCCGATCAGGGACCGAAACTGCATGCCATGTTTGATGAATACTGGCAAGAGCAGATGCGAGAGTTCCCGACCTGGGCGACATATCTGGGAGACAAACGATTCGACAGCTTGCTAACAGACATTTCCGCCACTGCCCGCGACAGGCGCCTGAACTCAGACCGCAACTACCTCAACCGCCTCAGGGCAATCGACCGCGATGGACTCAATGAAGTCGACAATGTCAGCGCAGACATTTTTGAAATCAATCTGACCCGCTCTCTCGAGGGCGACAAATTCAAGAGCCACACTATGCCGATCAGCCAGCAGAACGGCCCGCAAATGTCGGTTGCGAATTTGATTCCCATGATCACCTTTGTTGAAGCTCAGGACTACGAAAACTTCCACAAACGCATGCAGGCTTTTCCGCGCCTGATTGACCAGACTATTGAAAACATGCGCGAGGGCATTGAACTGGGATTAGTCTCAGCCAGAATCAACATTGAGCCGGTCATCGAACAGATCCAATCGTTCATTGTCAAGAAACCGGAGAAATCTACATTTTATTTACCTATCAAAGAAAACAAAGCCGAACTTACCGGCGAAGTATTGAAAGATTTTGCCGCGAAGTACCAAAATGCAATTCAGTATGATATAGTCCCTGCTTACGCTAAACTCAAAAAGTTTCTTCAGGATGAATATCTGCCAAACACGCGGACCGAGTTTGGCGTCTGGTCGCTTCCCGATGGCTCCGAGCGCTATACATACCTCATCAACTACCACACCACACTCAAACTGACACCCGAAGAAATCACACAGATGGGCAAGGATGATCTGGCGCGTATCGAAGTCGAAATGGATGCGATCATTACCAAGGTTGGCTTCGAGGGTGACCGCGCCGCGTTTTTCAAATATCTGCACTCGGACCCCAAGTTCTACTACAAGGAAAAAGACAGTCTGCTGGAAGGATACCGCGCAATACTGGCGGCCATCAAACCGCGCATGTCCGAACAATTCGGCATCCTACCCCAGGCGGAATGCGAAGTCAAAGAAATGGAATCCTATCGCGCCAAGACAGCGCCAACCGCCTATTACAACGGCGCCGCCGAGGACGGTTCACGCCCCGGTTATTTTTACGCCAACACCTACAACCTCAAGTCACGCCCCAAGTACGAAATGGAGGCGCTCACTTATCACGAAGCCATCCCCGGACATCACCTGCAAGGATCAATCGCGCAGGAACTTGCAGACCTGCCGGATTTTCGCAAACATAGCTGGTTCACGGCCTACGGCGAAGGCTGGGCGCTGTACAGCGAAAGCCTGCCCAAAGAAATCGGCTTTTATCAGGACCCGTACTCTGATTTTGGCCGTCTGATTTATGACGCCTGGCGCGCCTGCCGATTGGTGGTTGACTGCGGATTACACTATTACAAATGGGACCGCCAGCAGGCGATTGACTTTATGAAAGAACATTTCGGCGGCACAGACGAAAATGTTATCTCCGAGGTTGACCG
Organism: Candidatus Zixiibacteriota bacterium; assembly: GCA_022563625.1. Taxonomy (GTDB): domain Bacteria; phylum Zixibacteria; class MSB-5A5; order GN15; family JACZUZ01; genus JADFNA01. The sequence continues at coordinate 3,847 of JADFNA010000094.1, read as the reverse complement.
TTACATCGCCTGGCCCGGACAAGCGCTCGGCTACAAAATCGGCCAACTAAAAATCCTCGAACTACGCGCCAAAGCGAAACAGGAATTAGGCGAAGCATTCAACCTCCCGGAGTTCCACGACCAGATCCTGGGCAGCGGCTCAATCCCCCTGACAGCCCTGGAAAACAAAATCAACAACTGGATCAAACAAAAGAAAGAGGGCAGCGCCTGAAGCAATTCTCTTTGTAACAAACTCAAATCATGTCAAGTTTCTGATTTAAATTATCTCAGGAAGGGCAGGTATCGGAAATGTCAAAGAAAAATACGCAGAAAGTAGTAGCTGGACTCCCAAGATTTACAGTTCACCAGAAATTGTCTTCTGAGCAAGAACTGAAGGAGATCGCGGAAAAGAAAGGAGAACAGATCAACTGGGCTGAAAAGGTGCTCGGCATACCAAAAGTTTGGGAAGTGACAATGGGTGCTAACGCGAAAGTTGCCGTTTTGGACACGGGAATTGATACGGACCACCCTGACCTAGAAGATGCGATTGTTGATACAAAAGACTTCAGCGGAGATGGAATCGAAGATGAAGACGGACATGGAACCCATTGCGCAGGGGTTATTGGCGCTCGGCTGAATTCAGTGGGCTTCGTTGGTGTCGCTCCTAAATGTGAACTTCTCATTGGCAAAGTATTGGGCAACGATGGCAGAGGAGATCTTGCCTGGGCGGCTGACGGGATCGACTGGGCGGTGGAGAACGGCGCAAACATAATCTCAATGTCTCTAGGCGCTAGTGTCTCCACAAATAAGCTTTATGGATCAGTACACGCGGCTCTAGCCAAAGGTGTCTGTGTAATCTGCGCCGCGGGCAACGAAGGCTCTCTATTTCAGAACAGTATCGGTTTTCCCGGTCGATATGGAGGTGTCATTACAGTCGCATCGCATGACAAAAATGGCAATCGCTCAGGGTTTTCCTCAAGCGGAGGTGAAATTGATGTCATGGCGCCGGGGTCAGAAATCTGGTCAACTTATAGGGATGGAGGATACGCCGTGTTGAGCGGAACTTCAATGGCCACTCCGTTCGTAGCTGGATTGGGCGCGCTTATCGTGTCCAAGCACATTGCTACTGATGAGAACAACACACCGCTGGAAAACAATGCCGATTTGAAATCGCATCTGCTCTGGATGGCTACTCATCCAGGTTACCATGACAATGAAACGGGCTACGGTCCGTTACAGCCATTTCAGTATTTCTCATGAAGCCAGATAGCCAACTACCGGCCCTGGAAAACAAAATCAACAACTGGATCCAACACAATAAAGACGGCAGCGTGTAACTCTTGAACTTAGATGAAAACAAAGAGGAATTGCGTTTCGCACACAAGCTTGAAAAGAAACGCATTTGGCTGAACCGCATACTGGGTTTAGCAACGATCGTACTTGTAGCTGTGGTCACCGGATACGCGGCATACAGGCTTGCTCCGCTCTATGCTCACGAACTTAAACTTAAAGAATTTGAATATCAGCGAAAACTAGAAATATTAAAGCTCTGGGAAACTTCGCAAATCGTAAAGGCAATGGAAGGATTCTGGCTTACTGACAGTCTACATCGAGTCACATACCAGACGTATAAAGAAGCAGTAAATGGTTTTGAGTTGAGGGGTGATGACGCCAATTTCGCAGCATCCGTAAGAGCTCTTCGTGACGCGACTCATAAATTATCGGATGTTACACGAAATTATTCTATCTACTGGGACGAAGATTTTTCCAAGCAAGCTCAACTCAACGCCTTGATCTTCCAAGGAATTGCAGAAATGCGTAAGAACGATTGGAAGCAATTTGATGAATTCGTCTGGGAATTGATAACGATTCGATATGCCCTTCAACTAGAAATCGTTGAGCAAAAGATACGAGGTCAGAATCAGCCTATAAGAGTGGACTTGTTTCGCCTCACTGAATACGATTCCCGCAAATTGACTTTGAAGGGTAAACGTGACTATAACATTGAATTTCTTAAAAACAACTATAAGAACTGGCTAAATTGGAATAGTCCGTAGATCGAAACCCTTGCGGTTTAGACATTTTCCCGTAACGCTCGTCGAAACCACAAGGGTTTCGAACTACTATTTTCACGGGGGCGTGGCCCGGACCTTCGTCCGGGGTTCATAGTAAGTTCCCGTGTACGCCAAGCGCTTCATTTCCCGGGCACCCGGACACCACGCCAGATTCCAATAGGACTGCAAACATGATCATTCAATCGCTACTACTCACAGCGCTTCTCAGCGGACAAGCAAACGCTGATTCGGTTGCAATAACCCCATGCGATTCATCGACTCTCGCTTCAATCCGCGAGGAACTTTTGGTCATGTATGAAACAGATCAAAAATTCCGCTCCGGCTCGTATGATGATTCAGAACTGCTCGCAGAAGACTCGGTAACTGTCCGAGACCCCTGGGAAATTCAAATTGAGATTGACCAGAATAACATTGCGCGCCTGGTGGAAATGATTGAGCGCTGCGGCTGGCCCGGCATCGGCAAAGTCGGTAAACGCGCATCAGGCGGCGCATTTCTTATTCTCCAGCATGCCGCTTATGAATTCCAGAAGAAGTTATTGCCTGTCTTTCGACTGCAGGCCGAGCAAGGTGAGGCGCGCAAAAGTGATCTTGCTCTGCTCGAAGATCGCGTTCTGATGCGGGAGGGAAAGCCGCAGTTATACGGGTCTCAGGTGGTCACAAATCCAGAAACTGGTGAAAAAGAATTGTATCAAGTTAGCGACGAAATCAATGTGGACGCGAGACGCGCAGCCATGGGTCTCGGCCCACTGGCTGACTACCTCGCTTGGTTCGATATAAAATACAAACCGCCTACTACCAAAAAATAATATCTGCCGCCTGACTGTCGGCAGGCGTGGCCCGAACGTTCGTCCGGGTTTCATGAGGACGTGACACGAAAAACCGTTATTCCGCGTCACTCTTTTCGCAAAATCACTACCATAAACAAGCAACTTCCGAAGCGGCCCCATTAGTAAAAGGAGCTAATCATATGTACATCAACCATAAACAACCCATCCCAAATCGCTATAACGTCCAGGTATCATCCGTCCACGACATATTCAGCAGGCAACCTTTCAAAACCGAAAACACAGGCCGACCGAAAAAAAACATACACCAATCAAACCCATTTCGATTGAGTGAATTCTGTCACCCTGGGTGAAGAGAAGGGTATCAGCAAAAATTAACACGGGCGTCGGTGTTTGGAAGATCGCTGGGATTCTTCGCTTCGCTCAGAATGACTTTCCGGTATAATCAGCCCTGTAGGTCCGAATCGCCGAAGAGAGCGCCAGTTCTCGATAGGTTCTGACAGTAAACCTGCCGAGCGCTTCATTTCCCGGGCGGAGTATAATCAGCAGCCCAGAGCGCTAAGTGAAAATCATAGACTTCAAATGTATGCACGCCCGCCACTACCGAGGCGTCTTTTTCCATGATCTTTGCCGCCTGCTCTTTGCTCTCAGTTTCTAAAACTATCAGGCCGACTCGCAATCCCATGCACGGCCCCGCCATAAGACAGATTTTCTTTGCTGTCAATTCTTTCAAATACACGAAATGCTCGCCCATGACTTTCTCTTCTTCTTGAGTCATTTCATCAGGCCAGTTTGGACGTGTTCCAATCAGATGCACAACAAATTGCTTGCGCGGGGCTTTTTCTACCACAGCAGAATCCTCGCACTTCGCTTCTTTTACCTCACTTGCCGTAGGGGCGCCCGGGCCCGCTTTCCATGTTTACTGATTGGTCAACTGGGCACAGCATGTCGTGACTTTACGATTTTAAATCCAGAATAGCCCGCCTAACTCTCAATACTTGCTTCGAT
>JADFNA010000093.1 GCA_022563625.1 Candidatus Zixiibacteriota bacterium | reverse complement strand
CAGCCGCAACACAGCAAGCAACGTTCACGCCACAGTAGTCGGCGGTCTGTCAAACACCGCCAGCGGAAGTTTCTCTTTTGCAGCGGGTCGGCAGGCGAAGGCAAATCACGACGGTTCTTTTGTATGGGCCGACCAAGCCGGTATAGATTTTGCATCAAGTGCTGTTAATCAATTCAATGTGCGAGCATCAGGTGGTACGAGAATATTCAGCAACTCGGCGCTCACAACCGGTGTGACACTCGCCGCAGGCGGCGGCGCATGGTCGGCGGTTTCTGATAGCGCAGTGAAAGAAAACATCCGTCCGGTTGATGGTTCAGAGATACTCGAAAAATTATCACAACTTGATGTCTCGCGTTGGAACTATATCACGCAGGATGAATCTATCGAACACATTGGTCCCATGGCGCAAGACTTCTATCGTCTCTTTGGATTGGGTGAAGATGACAAACACATTAACACACTCGACCCTGATGGCGTAGCGCTTGCCGCGATCAAGGCGTTGTATGAAAAGAACAACGTTCTCGAACAAAATAACAAAGAACTTAACGATCGTCTGTCAAAGCTTGAAGAACTGATTGAGAAACTAAGCGAGAAGTAGCTGACATTTCTTGTAGTACAGAAAGCCCCGGTGACACTCTTCGTCGGGGCTTTCTTTGTCAAAACTCCAAGCTCCGCAGAAATCCAGCTAACTCAGTCAGCTACAACCGAAACGTATGGTACATGTCGAACACTCAGAGCGCAAAGCTGTCGGCCTTTCGCGGTTCGAAAAGTTTCCAACGGAAGCTAAACAGCAGCGCCAGATAGAACGGCGCATATTCGACCACACGCAAGCTCCAATGCTCGACCCACAGGCCGGTTTCCGCCAGGCCGATCAGACCCCAGTAAGACAGAAAAATCATAGACAACAACGCAAACATCGCGCTTGAGCGGCGCACTGTCATGAGCGGCAGCGCTAGTATCAGATACCAGGGGAAAAGGGTTGGCGTCAGGGCCAGATAGGCCGCCAGTGAGGCGCAGACACCCTTGATTCGATCTTTTATAGTGATGCCCAGAGACAGCAATGTTCCGGTCAAAACCGGGGCAATGATAATTTTGGATATTTTCGGCGAGGTGAGTAACCTCAGGATATGATAGAGAGAGCCGTTGTACTGCCAGCGTATTGTATAATCAAGCAGCGACCCGAATAAAGCGGCGGGTTTTAAGTATATAAGAAACGGCAGATAAGCGGCGGCTGCCACCGCCAGGCCGGACAAAACGAATATACGCCGCTCGCGTCCGGCAAATCCCAATAGCAGGGGAAGCGAAATAAGCGCGACATTGTACTTGGCCATTATCGCCAGCGCCAGAAATATGCCGCATAGGGCTGGTTTGCCTTTGGCGAAATAGACAAGAGTCATAATAAAAAAAGGCAGTACCAGAATATCATGGTGAGCGCTGAGGTAAAACTCAATCACGGTCAGCGGCGCCAGCCAGTAGATCAAGGCCAGAGCCGGAGGTAGTTTGTTCACGCGGAGAAGCTTAAAGAGCGCCAGCAGTGTCAGGAGATCAAACAAAGCTGAGATAAGCTTAAATCCATATATGCTGTCGCTGTCGACCAGGTAAGCCGCCAGAAAAAACGCCTGGCTGACCGGCGGATAGATTGTCGGCAGCTCCGTATGATTGATACGCGGCAGGATATTTTCTTCAGCGTATTGATAAACGGCGGGATCATCCGGGGCATAGGCGAAAGGGTTTACGCCATGTGCAATCAGCCTGCCGTCCCAGACATAGCGATAAACATCATCCGACAGATATGCCGTCTCACCAGCGCCGGTGAGCGCAACTACACGAAACAACGCCCCGGCCACGAGGCCAATAATCAGATAAGTTTGTAGCGAGCGCGCTGAACTCAGCCGCTTGAACAGCGCCAGGGCGCCGATCCACAGCGCAGACAGCGCCACGGTGATAACAATGAAGCGCCCATAGCGCGGCTCCTGATAGTCTGGATAAAAGATCAGCGCATACAGCGCCAGCATTCCCACTAATAGGACAGTGAAGGCTGTCAGTGTTCGCTTGACATTCATAATACTATGTGAAGAATTTCGGAGACTATTGATCCGGAGTGACCGCTTCACGGAAGATTAAATACAGAATCTTTGTCCCGGCTCTGATTGATCCAATGATCGTGCCGGAGATTTTTGAGCGCCCGATACGTTTTCTGTATGAAACCGGTATCTCGACCGAACGAAGCCCGATTTTGGCTGCGCGTATTTGCATTTCCACTGTCCAGCCAAAATCCCGGTCGCGCATCCCCAGCGCGAGATAACTCTGATAGCGAATTGCGCGAAACGGCCCGAGATCGCTGAAATCAGTATTCCACAGACGGCGCATCAGCGATGCCGCCAGCCAGTTTCCGAAACGCGCCACGGGAGGCAGGGCGGCGCGGGATTCCGGCCAGATCATGCGGCTGCCGATAACCATGTCCGACTCACTGTTCACCAGCGGTTCAAGCAGCTTGAGCGCCTGTTCGGGATGGTCACTGTAGTCAGCATCCAGAAAGAGAATCAGGTCAGTTTTGGGGTCCAGCGCCTGAGCGGCTTTCAAACAGGCGGCCCCGTAACCGCGCTGTGGCTCAGTCACAACCTGTGCGCCGCCCTGTCTGGCGACAGCGGCGGTCCGATCATCTGAACCGTTGTCACACACAATGACTTTGTCAATTTCGGAGGGTAAGCCGGCCAGGACCAGGCCGATTGAACTTTCTTCATTAAGCGCGGGGATAATGGCGCTGATGAAATGGTCGCGGTACATGGCACATAGACAGAGCAGGCAGGTCGGGCGGTCCGGTCGAATAAGGTGAAGCGAATTCAACGCTCGATGTCGTTCAGCCCCCAGTCATATGAGAGGTATTTCAGCGAACGTGTCTGTGAAAGCAGTTGTGCGGCCTTCTTTTCAGGCAGGAACGACGCGATAAACGAAACGATTGCAGCTTCTTTTTTTGAAAGGCCCTTGTTTACGCCGGGTCCAAGGGGAAAACTCTTGAAGTCACCGCCGAACCAATCGAATATCTTGCTGGTGTTCAGTTTTTTTGAACGAGAGTCCAGCCAGGTTAATGTGGTGTCGTTAAAATACGCCCGGCAGCTTTCGTCCAGTTGATCAGAGAGAGTGTGCGGAAGATAGGGGACGGGCGCCAGTGGAGGGCAGCCGATAGAAGCGCAGTTGACTGCGAAATGTATACGCGCTTCGGAGAGTTCCTTTCGCAGTCTTTTGTGTTCTATGTCGTCCAGTGTGAGTTCCTGTCCTGCGACTGTCCACTTGCGTTTGTTCCAGACACCGGAGATGTCTTTGATTGAGCGTACGGGATAGTTTTCAGTGACTGACAGCAAGGTGATGGCATTATATGCGTTGATATAAAAAGCCGTCTTCGCTTCGTTCGGCATGGCCGCCAGCTTGTCGGACTCAAGCGCGCCAAAATCAGCAACGACTTGTTCCAGTTCCGCCTGTGATGTTTTCAGCGCCGCATAGTCAACGAGTCTGCCCCGGACCACAGCGGACAGGAGTCTGGTGTAGTTCGTATATGTGGAATCAAATGCCGCATTCGGGAATGCGGCGCCGGCGGTTGTCTTTTTTGTAGCTGCAGAACAACCAGCCAGCATGGCTGTCATCACCAGCGCAAGCGCAGCGCTGGCTGGCCAATTTGTGAGAGGAAGTTTGATCATTAGCGCCTCTTGTTTTCGCGAAAGACGATCAGCGGTCCTCACTGCGAAGTTTGTCAATATTTTCTTTGCGTCCCAGAATTATAATAATATCCGAATCCTTAAATTTGTAATCGGCCGGCGGGACAAAAATGAAGCGGTCCGGCAGGATTTCTTTAATCGCCAACAGTTGAATATGATACTTGCTGCGAAGTTCCGATTCTTCCAGGCTCTTGCCCAACAGCGACCTGCCGGGAGAGATTTCTGCGATCATGTAGTCCTCCATCAGCGGCACAAAGTCGATCATGTTCGGCGTTGAAAGCGAGCGCGCTGTTTTGATCGCGGTCTCTTTTTCGGGCATGACAACTTTGTCCGCGCCGACATGTTCCAGCACCCGCGCGTGGTCCTCGGAGACTGCCTTGACAATGACATTCCGCGCTTTGAGTTCTTTGAGGAACATGGTAATTAAAATCGACTGCTGCATGCTTTCGCCGGTGGAAATAATCACAGCCTCGGTTTCAGCCAGTTCCAGTTTTTGAAGCACTTCAATGTCGCTGGCATTGGCAACCACCGCCTGCTCGACAAATTCCGCCGCGGCGTTTACGCGTTCGGGGTTGGTGTCAATGGCGATAACTTCGACGCCCTCTTCAGCGAACGTCTTGGCGGCATAGAAGCCGAAATTTCCCAACCCGATTACCGCGAATCTTCTCATGGTCATATTCCTTGTGTTATTGTCTGAAAAATCAACCAATCATCGGGGCGCCTTCGGCAGCCCGTATTTTATCCAGCTTGGGACTGGCCGCTAATCCGTAGGCGACAGTCAGAAACCCCAGGCGCCCGACCACCATCGCCCCTATGAGCGTGAATTTGCTGGCCGTTGTCAATTCCTGGGTCATGCCCATTGACAGGCCAACTGTGCAAATGGCAGAGGTCGCCTCAAACAGCGCGTCGCGCAGGAGATTCGCCGGGGCCGGCTGGTCTATTGTTTGAAACACTACCAGCATTCCGGTTGCCAATCCGATTGCCGCGATGCCGATCAGGGCCACAGCGACTGCGCGAATTACCAGATTCGTAGGAATTGTGCGATTCATCAGAGTTACGTTATTCTCTCCGCGAAAGCGCTGAACAGCAAGCGCGACTATTGTGGCCAGCGAGGTCGTTTTGATGCCACCGCCGGTCGAGCCGGGAGCAGCGCCGATATACATCAAGACGATAAGCAATCCAATGGCCGGTAGGGTGGCGGTGGAGAGATCGAGTGTATTAAATCCCCCCGAACGGGCGTTGATAGAATGAAACAGCGCCTGCATGAAATCAAATTCGCTGGTGGACCAGAGCAGCGCCGCGCCTCCGAAGACGAGAATTAGCGCCATCTTGATGACCAGGCGCAGATGAAGGGAATACTTCCGCCGGCCTTTTTGATAAAAGGCGCAATCCCAGAGTTCTACCAGAACGAGAAATCCCAGCCCGCCGGCAATGATCATGGCCGAATTGACCAACAGAAAGTAGGTGTTACTTTGAAAGCTCATATATGAATCAGACTGGAGCACAAAGCCGGCGTTGCAGAAGGCCGAGACGGCATGAAATATCGCCGATAGTGCGGCTTCAAGGGGAGGCAGACTGTTCACCAGGTCAAAAAAAATGAAAACCGCCCCAACACCCTCAATCAAGAACGTAACCAGAACTATCTTCTTGACCAGACTGATAGCGTTGGCGATCTTTTGCGTGCCGGTCAGCTCTTGAAAATAGAGACGCTCCATTGAAAGACTGAGCCGTCCGACTGACAGGAAAGATATCGTAGTGATAGACATGATGCCAATTCCGCCCAGTTGGATGAGAATGAGTATGATCGTTTTGCCAATCGGTGACCAAACTGTGGCAGTATCGACGGTAACTAATCCAGTGATAGTTATGGCCGAGGCCGTCGTGAACAGACAGTCGACGAAAGCGACCGGCGCCTGGCGGGAAAATGGAAGCGCCAGCAGCGCCGCTGAGACGAGAATCACCAGCAAATAGATTGTGATCAGGGATATCCCGGGCCTGATGCGGCCAATTCGCTTAAGGATAGTCTTCTGCCCGGAGATCATAAGGCGTGAAAAATACATCCACGAGCGGTTGCTTGGCAACCTATAACAAACAATTAGGCCGTCCATATAAGCTATTGGCATACAGCGTGTTAAGGTGGCGCAGCCACCGAGTTGGAAGCTCTAGACGATGAAGATTGATTTTCTCACTACTGACATCGGAAGGGGACATCGGTTCTACCTTGAGGGTCTCCTGCGCGAGGTCCGGCGCCTGGCTCCCGATGTCGAGACAGAGTTTTTCTTGGCCCCGGAGTTGTCACACGGGATTTCCAGATTTTTCTGGCGTATGGCCCGGGCGCTGTACCATTCGGGCAGCCGCCCGGGGTTTGTTGGCGCTTGTTACAATCGATTCCGCAGGTCACAAAGTCCGGGTGGATCGTCCATCGCACATTCAGCCCTTGGTCGAGATCTTCGGCGCTGGCTCCAGACCCGCAGCAATCATGCCGCCGCGGTTGTCGTTGATCATCCACTTTTGGTTGAGTTACTGATTCATCAGACGAATCGGCCGCCCGTAGTCTATATGCACGGAGAATTGGTAGCTCCGGAAGAATCATTAACCTGCGCAGACCTGACTCTAGTACCGACAAACGAGGTTCTCCGGCGTTTTGTCGAATCAGGATGTCAAGAGGAGCGCCTTGCATTGACCGGACTGTGTGTCGAGAGCGCCCTTGTTCCTTTGGCGGACAGCGCGCGGCTGGTAAGGCTCAGGAGAATCTCCGAGGGCGCGGCGCTGACTGGCGCATTTTTTACATCCGGCGCTGAACCTGCCAGGCATTGCGATCAAATTCTGCGGGCCGCATTAAGTTTGCCAAAAACCACTCAACGATCGCTTGTTTTCGCCAGATTCGGCGGACGGTTCGAACACCTTGTGCGGCCGTATACCGGAGATCATATCGAACTTTTGGTATGCAA
>JADFNA010000092.1 GCA_022563625.1 Candidatus Zixiibacteriota bacterium | reverse complement strand
GGCGTGAGAATGCTAAGGACATGCTCAGAAAGATCAACAAAGTTCACGACAGCTGTGACGCCAGTCAAAGAGAGCCACTCTTTTTGCGCGTGTCGCCGGGAGGGGTGTCGGCCATTTCGCTCACGTCGTTTTTGCGGAACGGAATCCATCCACAGATGGTCGCGTCGCCGACCCCTCTCGGTCTTTTTGCGCGAGGCGCTAAGGCTGCCGCTGCGCATGTCAGGCGCTTTATCAGTGATAACTTTATTGATAGCTTTTTAAAAGATTCTTTTATTTCTGACAATTTGCAGGATGAATATGCCATTGACATCTATCAACGGACCCTTGGACGCGGGTATGCGTCTTTCAGCACACTCATGGAGTATCTCCTCACCTCTGCGCAGAGGGGTGAGGAGATAGAGTTCTCCGGAGTGAGACTGACAGTCAGATTTCCGTTGTGGATGAAACATATAAAGCTTCGCATCAGACGTTTTCTTGAGGGACCCGCAAAACTGTCTGAACAGAAATCGAAAACGACAATTGTTCGGGAAAAGATTGTCCGGAAAATTTTTGTGTGGCCGAATTTGCTGAAGGTAACGGACGCAATAAAGGCTGTCCAAGAGAATCACCAAGAAAGCCGCCTGGCGGTTGCAGGCGGAAGACCCTAATTCTTAAAGGAGGTAGGTGGATGGAACCGCGTTATGCGGTTAACTGACGGCAAAGAATTGTAAGGTATGCTGACGACGGGTTTCTCGATTATTCGTGGCTGGATGATCGAGGAATGCGAAACGAATGCGGCTGGCGGGAGCGTCAGCCGTTTTCGTTTATAGTATAGTCTTAGATAAGAGCGATTACACTCAGCGCTTTTCTAGAACAGCTACGGCCGCCGCTGTTTTGTGTGAATGGCTGATTGAAAGATGCAGCCGATAACCCGCAAGCTTGTCTTCAAGCCGCCTGGCAAAACGCACGGACGGTTTGCCGTGTGTATCATTGACAATTTCCAGATCACGCAAATATACACCACTGTCGAAAATCGCCCCGAGGGCTTTGAGCGCCGCTTCTTTGGCGGCGAAGCGTCCGGACAAAAATGCCGGCTTATCTGCCCGCTGCGCCAGAGTTTTTCTCTCAGTTTCAGTCAGGTAGCGGGCGGCAAACTTTTCCCCATAGCGTCCGTGTGCGCGCTCAATCCGCTCCAGTTCAATGATATCCAGTCCTACGCTCTGTATCATAGGCTGGAAAATACGTCAGAAATACTCCCGGCGCCATCCTCAGAGTCGATAAATATTTGTTTTGCATTTTGACTTTTATGTTATATTGGAAGGTGTCAGGGCAGCGCGATTGTCGCGATTGTCAACTCTGTCCGCTCTGTCAAAATTGCAGTTCAGAATCGCTGGATCAGCGAAAATCTCACACAGGGACCCTGGGGGTAGATCCGGGGGGAACTCTGGGAAGGACTCTAAGAAGGAACTGAAGAAAATAAGGACATTGGAGAGGGCAACATTTGAAAATCTCTAACACCTCTACTTATGAAGGTTGTCTCTTTGAGGTTGAGCTGACGCCGTAACCATGAGCGCATACCCTGCGCGCATGTAGCGCACGCAAAAGGCAATGAAGTGGCCGTAAAAACCCTTTACCGTTTCTGTGGAGGAGTTTTTCAAATTAAAGCCCTCTCCAATTTAAGATTATCAAAAGCGCTTTCTGAGAGGCGCTAAATAGGATGCTTCCACAGCAGACGGCGGTCCTGACGGCCCGCCGTTTTTTTACGGGATAGGTGATGTAAATCGTTCTGACGATGATTGTGCGCGATTCACGCAGGACCAGCTCACGAATCCAGCGCCTCGCGGATGACTTCCTCAATCGGCTGTGAGAATGGCATCCGGCGCATGATGATAAAATAGACAAAAGCCCCGTGGGAGACCATGTATAGCCGGCGGATTTCGACTTCATAGATGCCTTCCTCGCGCCCGAGCCCTCCGGGAAGCGGGGGAAACACCTCAAGGGCCTGATCCAGTTTCTTGTACACGGCCTTAAATTTTTGCTTGAACTCCTTTTCGGCGCTTTCGGTCAGAAACCTTCCGTGCCATTCGACCGTGAGAATCTTCTCCACACCGTCAATCGAGTAAAGCCGCTCCAGCGTAGTGCGGTTGAGCCTGCGAACTTTCTCACTGTCGCTCATATTCGGCTCCCGATACTCACGGATGTTGAGTGAAGCGTGGACTTCGACAGAACCACTCCGGCTCAAATTGTCCGGGGAAGTGACCGCTTTCTTTTCATTTGCAGGTAAGGCGGCGATGTCCATTTCTCCGGCGGCGAGCGGGTTCAACTCGCTGGAATCCTCGTTGGTGATGTTACTGCCACTTCGCAAACCGGTTTCATCCGCCTCGCCCTGCCTGCTTGAGACCCCGGACTCCCCGGATTCTGTGCGGCCGGACTGTGAATTAAGATTAATTTTTCCGGTCGCATTTGGACTGATGTCCGGATAAAGCCTGAGCCACAGGCTCTCATAGGGAAACTCTGAGTCCAGTCCGAAATTGTCCGCGCTGATAATCCTCAGCGCTTCGCTGTGCTGGAGCACAATCAGACGCTCGGCCGTAGCCATATCTTCATGCGACTCGATCAGACAATCCAGCGGTACATCCACACGATGAAGCAATTCTCCTGAGCAGAGAATGCTCGATGAAATGCGCGGAATAGGTCGTGGGGAATATTCGGTTTGAAGCTGGAGTTCAAATTCGCCTTTGACAACGAGCGCAGTGCGGCCGGCCGGGATATAGTGCATCTTGGTCTGGTTCATTCTGTGTTCTTCGTGCCGGGAGACGCCCGATTTCGCAGCATTTTCACTTTCACGACGCTTCTCCGGTTCCGTTCTTTAAGCTCCCACTGGCAGGCAACTTAACCCTCTGGGTATCGGCATTATACCGGTGAAGTTGTAGCGTCCTTCTGTCAGCGGGCGCGGGAATCGAAGCTGGAAAAGGGTGGTAAGCGGGTATCCGGCAGGCACATATGTATCTGTCAAATTAACTGCTCCTGATCGACGGGAGGAGAAGATTTTCGTTCCAATGAAAAGTAGAAAGAGTGAAGAATCGCCGGAGCTTTTTTGCTGGAGGAGTCCCCGCGTTGTCAACGCTTGACAAGCCGCGAGTTTTTCTGGACATTTTATCGACCAGTTTCTCTTTTGCGGTCCAATGAGTTACCGCAGAGGGAAGGTGGTGAAACACAGTTTGCGCCCCCGGACAGCATAATCCGGGAACTCCTCTGGCAGGTTTGCAACACCGAATGCGAACTTTGCCGGACAAAAAACCGTAAAGGAATCAGAGAGTATGAAACTCAGTGACCGAGTTGAGAATGGAGTCGCAATTTTGGAGCCTGCCGGCAAGATTATGGGTGGATCAGATGCAACACTTTTGCATGAGCGGCTGCACGAGCATATTGATAAAGGTGTCAAGAAAGTGGTGATCGACCTATCCGGTGTTGACTGGGTAAACTCCACGGGCCTGGGAATCCTGATTTCAGGGCTGACAACTATTAAGAGCAACGGCGGCCAGCTTAAGCTGGCGAATGTGACCGAAAAAATCCAATCACTATTGACGATCACAAAGCTGGTAACCGTGTTCGATTCACATGACACTGTCGAGAGCGCTCTGAGTTCATTTGAGTGATTAGCGGCCGGCCGTTCTTTCACGACGCCAATCGTGATGGCGCCGAGGCGAATGAGTATACGTTTGAGAAATACACTGCTCAAACAAGTGGCAGGTGGCTCATCACCACCGCCACTTTTTTTGTCTGCTTGTCGGACCCGCCTCGGGCAGGGCTCGCAGACCAACACCCGGCGCTGCGCCTGGTTGCGGCGGCCCTGACAATAGCGATAATATGATAATCCACAACATATGAATCCAGCTAGACGAGGACAGCTATGGATGGACCAATAATCAAAGACAATACAATCACTATACCCTCCGATCAGGACTATCTGGTTGCTGTGGATGATTTTCTCGAAGGCACGCTGCGCGGATTTGGTGTAGATGAATCCACAATCGCTGATATTGCGATATCGGTGACCGAAGTGGTGAACAACGGCATCATCCATGGAAACAAGTGTGATCCGAGCAAGGCGTTGACACTCCAGATTGCCAGGAGTGGTTCTACGCTGAAATTTGTGGTGTCTGATGAGGGCGAGGGTTTTGATCCCTCGTGTGTGGATGACCCGCTCAAAGAGGAAAATCTGCTCAAAGAGGTTGGCCGGGGAATATTTATTATCCGCTCACTTATGGACAAGGTGGAATTTGAAAACACACCCGAAGGTGTGCGGGTGACAATGACCAAAACAGTCTGACGGGAGTGACTGTCGCGTCCTTCGAGGCGCGCCAGGGCAGGGTGAATAGAGCATGCCGGGGATCGATCTGACATACACGATAATTAATTTCACACTGGGAGGGACACTATTCTTCCTGGCCGTGACCGCATTGCGGGACAATTTTTCCTCCCGTCTGAACGTTGTCAGCGCGCTGTTGTTTTTGGTGGCGGGCCTGACTCCCATTTTCTGGTCGCTGAGCAGTGTCATCCAGCAATATCCCACCTCGTCGAATCCGTTCGATGAATCCCGTCTGTACAGCCTTCGCTACGCCACCGAATTGTTCTTCCCCATGCTCATCATGTTCTCCCTGGCAATTACCGCAAGACTGGCATTCCGGCCCGGACGGAGGTATCTCAAATACCTGATTTTCTTACCGCAGTCGCTGCATCTTATGGCGGCGCTGGTATTCACCAATGTGGATTCACTTTTTAATTCACTTGTAATCGAAAACCCTGATGGCGCTATTGATGCTCTTCTGCAAGAGGGGTTTGGCAGCCTGCAAATGCTTATATTGAAAATCCACGTGCTGATGGACAAAGAAGACAAGTTTTTCCCAATCATAAACACCCTGTATGGAGCAGGGGCGCTGTTCATACTGTATCAGGGACTCAGGCGGGCGTCGAACCAGACATACCGCAAACAATCATTGATCATTTTTGTCGGCGCCGCCGTTCCGGTTTTAATCTATGCCGCCGTATTTGCCGTTAACGGCGTCTTTGGCCTGGAATACTCTGACACAATCCTGACTCCGGCGTTAACTGCCGGAACGCTGGCTTTTGTTATGGCGTTTTTCTGGGCGGTAATACGCTACCAGTTTCTGAATGTCGGACTGGCAGTCAGGCAGTCTATTATGTACACGATTTCCACAGGAATTTTAGTGGGAGTGTATTTGATAATGGCCGCCTACGCCGGTGATTGGATTGACGAGATAACGGGAGGCCAGGGCATCGCAATTTATATCGGGGTTGTCGTGTTAGCGCTGGTTTTCTTTCAGCCGCTCAACCATCAGATTGAGGAGTTAATCCGCCGGATGTTTTTGCGCAGCCGTTCGGACTTTCGGAATCTCATTGAGACTTTCTCGCGACAGACAATATCCGTGTTTGAACCGGCTGAATTGCGCGTAATTATTGAAGACAATCTCAAAGAGCATCTAATGATCGAGCATGTCAGCTTTGTCCTGTTCGATGACCGTGTCGGGGAATATTCGCTCCTGCCCGGCGAACGATTCGATCATAGACATATCATCGACCGCCATGACACATTCCTGGGAGGAATCGGACAACTGGACGGACCGGCGGCTGTTGATGAACTTTCGTCATTCCGTGAGGGCAGCCGGCTTGGCGAGCTGCTGGAAGCGCGCGCCACTGAACTTATCCTCCCGCTTTCGGATGCGGACCGGCTTCTGGGGTTCATCGCCCTGCCGGCCAAAATTAGCGGCTCAAGCTATACGGCCGAGGAGGTGAACCTGCTCAAGGTGCTTTCCAACCAACTGGTCGCCGCGCTGACAAACGCGCGTTTGTACTCCGAAACGGTGGAAAAAAAGCGCCTGGAAGAAGAGGTGGCCATGGCGCGCCAGATTCAGATCGGCCTTTTACCCCGCAGTTTGCCATCGACCGACGGATATTCCCTGGCGGCCCATTCAACGCCCTCACGGACTGTCGGAGGTGATTTCTACGACGTTATCCCGCTTGATGACGGGAAGCTGGCAATCATTATCGCTGACGCATCCGGCAAGGGCGTACCCGCGGCGATGGTCATTACGCAAATTCAGGCAATGATTCGCAGTGAGCTGAAAAACCGAAACAGCATTCAATCGGCGCTGGAAAATGTAAACAATTACCTGGTGTCTGTTACCTCACCGGAAAAATATGCCACGCTTTGTTTCGGAATCTTTGATCCGAAAACCCGTGTGTTCGAGTATTCAAACGCCGGGCACAATTACCCGGCGCTGGTGCGTTGTGATGGGACATACGAACATCTCATGGTCGGCGGGATGGTGATTGGCGCGTTTCCCGGGACCACCTATGAGGCCGCGAGTGTTACGCTCAACAGCGAAGATTTTATTTTCTTTTTCACCGACGGTATTTCTGAGACGCAAAACGAACATGATGAGGAATACGGCGAGGAAAGATTACTGGAGAAGCTGCTGGAAATGCGCGGGCAAGACGCCGAGTCAATTATCAAAGGCGCGCTGGACGATGTCGATAAGTTTTATCGCGTCGACCCGCCACAGGACGACCGTACAATTGTTGTTCTCAAAACTCTGGGAACAAAGGACCCTTAGCTGAGTATGCGTTTGTGAGAGTACGAGAGTGTGACATTGACTGAAAAACCGTTGACTGCCCAAACAGGACCCGACAAGATATTCGATTCTGAACGTCTGGCCAAAATCAAGAAT
>JADFNA010000091.1 GCA_022563625.1 Candidatus Zixiibacteriota bacterium | reverse complement strand
CGCCGTCAGAGGCCAGGAAAGGACTGCCGACTACGGTTTGCAGATTCCAGATTTCCGCTCCGGTGAAACGATTCAGAGCGTGGACATTGGCCGTGACAGCTCCGCTGAAGGTCGGAATATAGATTTGACCGTCACCGGCGCCAAGGTTGTCAGTTGAAATAGCGTTGATGTTGTCATTACCCATCACAAACGGATTGCCAGCGCCCGCAGCGGGCCAGAAAGGACACGGCAATCCGGTTTGCGCTATAACAGCGTAAACCTTTGGCCCCGCCGCGTAAATCACGATGTCAGCGCCAACCCCATCGTCATAGACGATGCATTTGATGTTGTTCGTGTTCGGGTGCAGACCCGGGAACGGATTGCCGGTCTTGTTAGTCCAAACATGCGCTCCCGTCAGGGCGTCAACCGCCACCACGGACTTGTTCAGTCCGGTGCCCAGGAAGGTCATCAGCCCGCCCGGCCATGTGCCGCCCGTCGCTGTGTCCGCACGGACAAACGCGACAGTCAACTGGGTGCGAACACCCGTGGCCAGGCTAAAGGCTGCTTTGACTGTGGGATCAAAGGTCTGGTCCCAGATCAATGCGCCGGTCCCCAGGTTGCGGGCGTCAAAACCGCCGTCATCGGAGATGTAAACGATGTTTCCGGCAATTACAGAACCGCTGAATCCGTTAGATAGGTCGGAGTTTGCGCTCCAGACACGGTTCAGATTGCAGTTGGCATCGCCAAGAGCATTAAGGGATGCGCCGGTGCGGGCCTGGTCATGCTGATATGTCGGCCAGTCTTCGCCCGGGTCGCAAACGCGCTCGTTGAACGGGATGCAACAACGGAAGTTGTCGATGGCAATATTAAACGGCCCACCGAATATGTCTGAAATAGTGAACCAATTGCCCGGCACCTGAAATGACATGCCAGATTGATCAGTCGCCCCTGACCCAGCCCTGCCATCGTCAAGTCGATATGAGTAAAAACCGTCGGGGTTGGCGTCCAGGATATCATACCCGGGCGTCAACACGATGTGATACGGCCCAACGACATAAAAACCCAAACCACCGTTCGGGAAGATATCTACGGTTGAAGCCAGTCCGTGAACCGAAGGATTTCCCTCCGGAAGCAAGAACTGACTCGAATCGACAAATTCACTGAAAAGTTCTACACCTGGCACCCCACCGGCATCATCGAAGATGGAAATGAGGAGGCCGGAAATAGCTGCCCAACCACGCGTGTGGCTTCTGATCGTCTGAATCCGACATTCGTCGCCGCCAGCAGCAAAAGAGCCGAAGGCTTGTGGGAATGGCTCATCTTCAAAAAAGTCAGAGCGGAAGACCACTGCGAGGTAGTCCGTAACGAGTTCACAGTCAATGAACTCGTCGCGGCAGGTAAAGACTTCCATAATGAAGTCAGGTTTAATACCGAACGTGGCAAAGTAATTATGCCAGCCCGGGGCGGGTATCGGAGCGCACAAGGGGTATGCCGGATCGGCTAGCGAGCCCGGGAAATAAACCGAAGAGAAAAGTTCAGGATCTCCTTCATTTCCGAAGTCGACCCGAAAGTCATCGGCGCGCATAACAGTGCGTTGACCGGTAGCATTAAAGCTAGGTCCGGTCCAGCGGCAAGTAATGTGATACTTAGTCCCCGGAGGCAGCACCAAGCCGCCAAGGGGATAGTCGATCCACCCTTCAGTGCCAAGCGGATACAGAGCCGCTCCGAGGCCGGGCCCGCCAACAGTTATCGGGGCGACCAGTGAATTAGACGGATCCGGGACACCCGTGCCGTCATCGCCGAGGAGCTCAATCACAACTTCGCCATCAGGAGCGATTCCTACGGCGAGGTCGGACAAAGAAATCTCGGCGTTCAGCAGGGTATCAAATCCACCGGTCTCATAGCGCACCGCGAAGCCTTTACGGCAATT
The DNA here is from genome assembly GCA_022563625.1 of Candidatus Zixiibacteriota bacterium. Classification (GTDB taxonomy): domain Bacteria; phylum Zixibacteria; class MSB-5A5; order GN15; family JACZUZ01; genus JADFNA01. The sequence goes on along the minus strand of JADFNA010000091.1, from coordinate 4,869 downwards.
GGTGCCACTCGGGAGACCGAAAATGAACGTACGTGAATCCGCATGGGTGTTCAAAATGCAATTGGTAAAGGGGATTTCCTCACAGCAGACTACGGCATCAATACCGAAGTTGTAATCTGTAATCCAGAATGTTGAGTTCTGAAACCATCCTCCCACTTCAGTCGAATTAGTTACGCCGACTCGAGGTGGTTGTCCAGGATCATTGGCATCACCGATCATCTGAATACGGTCTGTATTCGGACCGCCAGCATCAACCGCTGACCCAATCACCGAACCGAAAACGAGGTAAAAATCGTCGGTGAAGGTTAGGCCAAACGATGACCAATCAATGAAGTTATATGCATGATCTACCAGCGCTGTCGAATTGATGATCTGACTGGCTACCTTGGTGGTCGGTATTCCGCCGGAGCCTGTCCAGACAGAGAACTCACCGTCAATGTCGCCCTCAACGTTAAAAACGAGGTACCAAGATCCTGTTAAGGAGCACAGGAATCCCTTTTCGACATCAATCCGGTTGCCAACGTACTCAACAATCACACCGACATCAAGACCAACGTTTCTGAAAGAAAAACCGGCGGTAATGCTGCCAAGATTAAAAGTTTCAGAACAAACAAAGGTAGGCACGCTGTTACGTGTGAGGTCTATCCCCGTAGGATCAACAAATTCCGTATTGGCAATTCGTCGGAACCCATCTGCGGGCGGCTGGGCGATCAACTGGGCATCCTCTTGCCCGAATAACGGGGCATTTGGATTTTCCGATGGATCCAGCACAGGCACACGCTGATCGGGTACGGCGGAGTAGACAGTGGCGCTACTCATAAGCAGAATGCTCAGAGTAAGTGCGCCAGTTAACAATTTATTAGACATCTATGTATTCCTCCTAAAGAGTACTAGGGCACAATGTTCTTTTTACGCAAACTACAAAGATCAGATGACCAAGCCGGATGAAGCTCTCCACGATCTGGCGCGCAGCCAGAATCAGGATTGCAGCCATCGGCCATGCGGCCTTCAAATCCAACACCACTTTGTCTAGGGAATACGGATATTCAGTGGCGCTCTTGAGAGTTCGCATCATTGTGCATAAACCCAATTGTCTCTTGGAGTCAGAGACAGTCTCATGGAAATTCTCTACGAGAGTCCCAAGTTCTGTTCTAATATCTATCGTCATAATAGAAAGGAGCAAATCTGTATGACTTGCTGCCAGGTCGCTTGTATCGCTTATCAAATCGCATTGATTATTGAAAATATCCTCCGAAATGAGAGTTGCCCGCTGTCGCAAGACCTCAGAGGTGAGAGTCGAAACAGTTTCAAATTCTCTGTTCAATTCTTTACCGGTCATTGAGATTATCGCAAACAGTGTGAAGGGTGGCTAACTCGGAGTAATGGTTGGGTGATGTAGAAACAAGATACTTGCGAAATGAACGCGGGCCTGAATCTCCGCTGCCGTGTGTGGCTCCATCGGCAACACTCACGGAGTAGATGAGGTGAGCTTCTCAGACAAAAACGGCGCTACTTGATGGAACGCTCAGCGGGTTATTCGGAAACCAGTCACATTCAAATGAAAATGATTGGCGCCAATAACTAAGAACGGTCCAGTCGGCCGTAATCCGTTATCAATTTTGTTCGCAAGAATAAGGTAAGTTTATTGTGACACCAATAATCCGCTAGAACTTAATTTTGGCTCTCAAGCGCTAGCTTATATCGGATGAAACACGCACTCGATTATCAATTAAGCGCTTACGGGATATTTGTCAAGGAATATCAGGGATCAAACGGAACTTTTTTCCGATCCGAGCGGATCGCCTATGTTGTTGTGTAGTAATATCTTATGAGCGGTGAGGCAGCAGAGCTACGGTTATCAGGGCCGGAAAACACGATAATTCGAGTCCCGGGGCCAGTGAGAGCTAATGCGATAGCCGAAATCGGTGTTGTATGCGATATTTGCTTATCATACTAAAGGCCCCGCTGGGCGACAGCGGCAGCTAATTGCTGATGGTGGAAAACGTATGGGCGAATTGAGGAAGGGCAGCTTGAAACACGCATCCGGCCGCGGATCCGCTCATGGAGTCGCAGAGCTTGCCCGACAGCGGCGTGAGCGCAGGAAAGCGAGGCGACGTCTGCAGGCGCGGTTTAATAGACCCGTGTGGAGGATTACTCTAGGGGTGGTGGCGCTGGCCATAATCCTTCTGGGAAGGTTTGTCGAGGAGGTCTCATTTGACCTGGCTCCGGAATCGCGCTTTGATGTCACCAAAGTGATTGACGGCGACACGGTCGAATTGTCCGGGGGTGATCGGCTGCGGCTGTTGTTTATTGATTCCCCTGAGCGGGGGCAGCCATTTTATGATTCCGCCCTGGCTTTGCTGGATTCTCTGACTATCAATAAAAGGGCCTCGCTCATCTTTGGCAGACGGCAGCGTGACGGCTATGGGAGGTTGCTGGCCGTCGTAGAGGCGGGGAATGTGAATGTCAACCAACGGCTCCTGGAGCGTGGTTTCGCCAATATTTATCTATTCAAAGACAATCTGAAAGACACTTTGCTGGCCGATCAGCTCCAGCTCATGCTCGAGGCCCAGCGCAAAGCAATTCATAATCGCGTCGGACTGTGGTCGCTGGAGCGGTCGCCGGAGGACTATTATCTGTCATCGCATTCTTCATTGCGCTTCCATCGCCCGGGTTGCCGTTCTGTGGCAGGTCGCCAGCATACGGCGCTTGATAGGTATGCCGCTCGTGAAGAGCCGCTGGTAAAAGGACTCTCACCCTGCAGAAATTGCCGCCCCTGAGATCGGCCTGGCGAGGACGCAATGCCCGGGCGTCACAGCCCGACCTGGCGCCGCAAGGCGGAGATTTCGGCTTTTTTCAATCTGCGCCATTTTCCAGATTTTAGCTCATCCACCCGCAGTCCCGCGAACGACAAACGCCGCAGATGCAGGGTCGGTAGATCACAGGCCGCCAGTAGTTGCTTAACCTCATGTTTGTGGCCTTCGGTCAAGACAATCTCCACTATTGAGTTCTTCCCATCTGAGCCGATTTGCCGGGTTTCGGCATGTCCCCGGTGTCCGTCCTCAAGCTCCACGCCCCCGGCAATTTTGCGCGCACAGGCCGGGGTGAACTCTCCCTCAACCAGGGCTTCATAGACTTTTCGAATTTCATAGCGTGGATGTGTCAGGCGATGGGCCAGGCCGCCGTCATTGGTGAGCAGCAACACGCCCTCGGTGTCAAAATCCAGGCGCCCGACTGGATAGACTCGGCCCGGTGCATGTTCTCCTGCCGGGACTTTCTCCAAAAGCTGCATCACTGTCGGTCTGCCGTGCGGGTCAGTGACTGTGCTCAGCGCCAGATGGGGTTTGTTGAGAAGTATATACTCCTGGATTTTCTCGGGCCGAATCTCGCTTCCGTCAACCTCGACAGAATCGAGGTCATGGTCAATCGTCCTCCCTAATTCTTGTAGAATCTCGCCGTTGACAGAGACACGCTTTTCGCTGATCAATTTCTCAGCGGCGCGCCGGGAACAGACCCCGCACAGGGCGATATATTTGTTTATGCGTGATTTTTGCCCCATGAGGGTGAGGCTGGTCAGAATCAATCGTTGGATTCTTGTTCGCTCAGAGCCGGCTCTGCGGACTTTTCATCTTCGAGCGCATTGGCCTCAAGCAGATCAGCAACAGTTTCGCCTTCGGCCGCCTCGGCGTTGTCAGTCTGGCTCTCGGCTTCCATCATCCCGATAAGGTCGTCAATCTCGGCGATTTTTGGCAGATCATCAAAAGTATTCAGGCCGAAGAATTTCAAGAACTCATTGGTTGCGCTATACAATAGCGAACGCCCAACGCCATCGGACCTGCCCGAGATTTTCACCAGGTTTTTCTCCAACAGATTTCCAATCACTCCATCACAGGCCACTCCGCGTATATACTCGATCTGGTTCTTGCTGATCGGCTGTTTGTAGGCGATTATCGCCAGCGTTTCCAGGGCGGCTTTAGTCAGGCGCAGTTTGCGCTCGCGGCTGAAAAGCCGCTTGACATATTCGGTGTACTCGGGCAGGACATAGTATTGATAACCGCCGCCGACCTGGCGGATACGAAATGAACGGCCGTCGGCCTGGTAACTTTCATTGAGCGCCGCGATAGCATTCTTGATTGCCGTCAGGCCGACCTTATTAAGCGCTGCCGTGATTTTCTGCGAGGGCAGAGGCTGAGGCGAGGAGAACACCAGAGCCTCGACAGCCAGCGTGATTTCCTCGGCGGTCATTTTTGTCCCGCTGCCATTCGAGGCCGTCGGTTCGGATATTTCTTGGGCCATCACTTCTGTATTTGATTTATCAGAGTCAGTCATTTGGCCAATGCTATTTGATTGTCCCCGGAGCGTCATGCGCCATACCGCCCCATTCATCGATAATAATTTCGCCCGGGTCAAAAAAGCTCTCACCGCGATAGACGCGGAGTTCGGTGAATGCCGAAACCTGGCGCACCATCAATCTGCGGGCGTTGACCATCTCCAGAATCGCGATCAAGGTCACGATGATGACCAGCTTGGTCGGAGTGTCGGAGAACAGTTCAGCCAGCGTGACGCCGTCGTCTTCTGTGAGAAGTTCCTGAATACGCTTGACCCGCTCCTCAATCGTCACCTGTTCGTGGCTGGTGACATGCGCATGGTCTTCCTCCGTCCGTGAAAGCGCTTCTTTGAGCGCCTCTATCAGATGAAACATCGTGCTGGCCGGGATGTCAGTCGTGTGGCCCTTAATTGTGCGGCCGCGCTCCGGGACGAAAAGCTGCTCTTCGCTCTCGCGCATTTCGCGCAGAGTTTCGGAGCCTCTTTGAAACGCTTGTATTCCAGAAGCGCCATCACCAGTTCGTCGCGCGGGTCTGGCTCATC
>JADFNA010000090.1 GCA_022563625.1 Candidatus Zixiibacteriota bacterium | reverse complement strand
ACACCAATCTGCACATGCAGACAGGCGTCGCCGATTCCGTCATTGTCCGCGTCAATCTGATCCGGGTTATATACTTCCGGACAATTATCAGCTTCATCAAACACCCCGTCGCCGTCATTGTCTGTGCTGTCAAACAGGAACAAATAAGGCCGCAGGTTGACCAGAGTTGAACGCATTTTTGCAATCTGCGCCGGGGTAAACAGGTCGCGGCAATGCTGAAGCGAATAAGACATATGGTTATTCATCTGCGGAGCATATGTCCCGGCGCAGCCGTTGGCGCTGGCCGGTCCGTTGTACGCGCAATTCGCCAGTACTTTTCCGAAAAGCCGCGGATCGGCCGGTGTCTCACAAATCAAATCACCGGCGTTCACACAGTTCGAGCTGTCGGGGCACTCAACACCAAACAATGTCTCGTGTGTATGATACAAATTAAAGTAGTGGCCTAATTCGTGTGTTATTGTCGTATTGTCAGGCGGGAGCGCCGAGCAGAAGACGTTCATCACCGTTCCCTGATCCCCGGCGCCGGTGAAACTTGAAAACCCGCAGACCCCGATGGTATTAACAAACCAGATGTTTGAGGTGTTTGCGACCGGGTCGAACGTGCGCAGCTCAAACGCGTGTCTGGCGCCGCTAAAAAATGCGTCATCGTTGATCTGATGAGTGATCGGCTGCCCCAAACTGTCGCGGAACCGGAAAAATTGGATTCTGGACTGTGCAAACTGCTGATTGAGCGCCAGTAAAGTTTGGCTGACACGAGTTTCGGACAACCCTCCGCTCCCATCACTGCGGTTCACCACATGCATCGAGACCGGAACATAATACCAGGTGGTGTCATCAACCGCCGCAAGCGGCGCTTCCTGCCTACGCAACATTTCAGCGGCCACGACTTCAGGTGTAGTGATCGTGCCGCAGACCAGGTCCTGCGCTTGAATATCCGGGGCAGGAAGTATCATCCCGAATAGCGCTACAAGCGCCGGGAACAATAACGCAGACAGCTTTGATTCGAAGTTTGATCTGGACTCGCGCATTTCGACCTCTCACCTTCCCATTAATAGAGAGCGGGGAACGCAAATAAAGTACAAACTAGGGGCAAACAGGCGCCGGACCACCGGCGAAAATCCGCGCAATCAGATAGGTCACATCGGCAATATTCACCCCGCCTGATCCGTTAGCGTCGCCAGCCTCAAGCGGAACAGGCGCCGGACCACCGGCGAAGATTCGAGCAATCAAGTAGGTAACGTCAGCGATATTCACTCCGCCGGAACCGTTAGCGTCACCGCATACATACGGCGGCCCCGCCACTGACCCATCAACGCTCGACGGAGCAAAGTCGCCCAGATCGGTTGAAAAATAAATCTGCGACCCGGGAATAGGGCCGATTGCAATAACATTAGGCCCTCCGCTGAATTCAGCGGCCTCGAAAAAGAGGCTGAGTATGGCGCCTGTATCCGGCGCCAGATAGGGCAGGGAGCCATCAACCGATGACAGCAGATTGATCGCCGCACGTTTATTAAAGGGGTCGATGCTGACCAGATTTTGTGAACCAAAATAACCGGTGCGCAAACCATCGGTTGACCAGCCCGTGAACTGCAGGTTAAACGGACCCGACCAGGAGAATGGAATCTGCATTTGACGGACCGGCAATGTATTGCGCGCGTAAATATTTACTGTCGCGAAACCGGCGCCGTCGACCGCCACCACAGCGCCGATCAATGTGTCCGCCACCGCGGCAATAGGACGCTGGCGGGTGGCCGTGAAACTGGAATCCGGGGAATCAACTGTCAGGCTCACAGTGTATGTTCCCGGCGCCGTGTAGACATGTGTCGGCGACTGCTCCGATGAACCGTTACTGTCACCAAAGTCCCAGGTCCAGCTGACCACAGTCAGATCACTTGCGCCGCTAAAATTGACAGAATGCGGCACTGCTCCCAGTTGATTATCGACACCAATTTGCGCGTGCAGACAGGCGTCACCGTATCCGTCAATATCCGCGTCGATCTGGTCCGGGTTGTAAATCTCAGGGCAATTGTCGGCCACATCAAACACACCGTCGCCGTCATTGTCTGTGCTGTCGAACTGAAACAAATAAGGACGCAGGTTGACCAGGGTCGAACGCATTTTCGAAATCTGCGCTGGAGTAAGCAGGTCCCGGCAATTCTTAATAGAATATGACAACAAGTTTTCTGTTTGCGGATCATATGTCCCGGCGCAAACTCCTCCAGCGTTGGTTGGCCCGCTGTACAGGCAATTCCCCTGCACTCTTCCTGAGAGTGTCGGATCAGCGGGTGTCTCACAAATCAAATCACCGGCGACGACACAATTGGTCCCGTCGGGGCACTCAAGGCCGAAAGCAGTCTCGTGTGTATGGTACAAATTAAAGTAGTGGCCCAGTTCGTGGGCGATGGTCGAGTGATTGCCCGGCAGGCCCGAGCAGGCCACATCCATAACCGTGCCCAGATTACCCGAAGATGTGAAACTTGAAAACCCGCAGAACCCGGTGTTTCCCACAAACCAGATATTAGACGTGTTGGGGACATTGTCATAAGTCCGCAGCAGGCCGGCGTCCTTGGCGCCGCTAAAAAAATCGTCATCGTTGATCTGATAGGTTATGTACTGCCCTTCCCTATCACGGAACCTGAAAAACCGGATTTTGGCCTGTGCGTAATGCATGTTGAGATCATGCAATGATTGAATGACGCGCTGTTCGGGCATGCCCCCGGTACCGTCACTACGATTCACAATGTGCAATGAGACCGGAACATAATACCAGGTAGTGTCATCAACCGCCATCAGCGGCGCCTCTTGCATTCGCTTCAACTCAGCAGCCACAACTTCCGGGGAGGTAATTGTGCCGCACTCTGAATCCTGGGCCTGCGCCGGTGTTGAGGCTCCGATAACTATCGAGAGCGCCGCAAGCGACAGCGCAATTGGCAATAATTCGAAAATTGATCTGATAGAGTGCATTCTGGTGTTTTGCCTTCCTATGAAGATAGCCTATGTAACGCAACGACTTGCATGCTCCTGACGGGAGCAGAGCTAAAATCCGCCATAACCGGACAGGTGGCGGATACTTCAATATAACATGCCCGCCGCACAGTGCAAGCGAGAAATTCAACCGCCGCAAACAAATAGGATTCGTAGGTCTATCATTCGTAAGTCTATGAATCGCAGGTCAGAATCCCCAAAGAGAACTTCAGTTCTCGACGGGTTCTGACATTGTGCTAAAGCGCATAGAAATAATGTCAGGAGCGCGGGTTTCGTGACCTACCATCTGTCAATGAGCGCTCGTATTCGAGCCTAAGAGCGCAGTTGCGCCAAACGCGCTTTTGCGTCATCAATCTCTTTGATCTCCGGGTCGGCGTTTTTCCAGATGTTCAGAAATGTCACGTATTGTTCGATAGCTTTATCTGTCCAGCCGGACTTCTCGTAGGCGATGCCAAGATAATAGTAAGCCTTAACATTCGCGCCCGCGCGCTGCATGCGGTTTGAGTCATAGCGTGAGAGCGCTTTGGTAAACATCTCGACAGCTTCGGCCAATTGTCCGTTGGCCAGATATGCCCGCCCGAGTTGATAGCGCCGCACGAAATTATTAGGCGTGAATCCGAGCGCTAATTCGCCCTGTTTCACGGCTTCAGTGTAATCTTGCATGGCAAAAGCGATCTCTCCGCGTGTAACATGCAGAATCTGGCTGCGCGTTGTGTCCTTGGTCGTGTCCACCAGCGCATCAAGTGTGTCTGCGTACAATTCCGCTTCGGAAATTTTGCCCGCCCTGGCCAGCGTGCGCGAGTAGGCCGCGAATATGGAAAGAGTATCTCTAAGGCGCACAGATTTTAGTTTATTGAAGTCTCTGATCCCCTCGCTCATGACAATCAGCGCTGCGTCATAATCCCCCAGCGTTTCAAACAAACGCAGACGGCTCAGCTTGATACCCAGGATTGCCGACTTGTCTACATTGTTGAGCTCCGCAGCTGCAATGACCTGCTCAAGTATTTCAAGCGCCCGTTTCATTTGCCCCTGATAACTGTATGGACTCGCCAGAAAAGCGCTCACGGACGCTTTTTGGCTTTTGTCAAGAATATCCTCTATCGCCCTTCTCAATGTTGCCTCAGCAGAGTCATACTCTCCGCCAAAGCTTTGCATGCCGCCGACTTTGATTCGCGATGTGAAAAAGTCTTCTTTTATTTCCAGCGCCTTTTGGTATGACCTTTTGGCGCTTTCAATGTCGCCATTGAAGGCATACAGATCACCACGCGTGTCATACGGATTTGCTTCGTCAGGCGCAAGATCTATGTATTTGTTAATCGCCCAGATTGAACGCTCAAATTTGCCCTCCGCATCGTATCCATAGGCCAAAAAGTTATACACCTCTTTGAAGAGCGGATCAAGTTCGATTGCCCTCAGAAGATACTCCATTCTCTTTTCGCCAGCGCCGGTGTTCGTTGCTAGCAAGAGATAACCCATCTTGTCATCGGGATACTTTTTAACAATCTCCTTGGTAAGGCGCCGAATATCATTTGTGCGGCTGGCCAATTGGGCTTCACCCACGCGAATCCAGAGGCTATCCTTCTCGCCGGCGTGATCGATAAACTTCACGGCCTGCTTCATCGCCCAAAAAGCGTCGTCAAGCCCTTGAGAAGTGTTCGCAAGCCAAAAATATGCCATCGCGAAAGTTGAATCTAATTCTATCGCCTTCAGGAATTTCTCGCGCGCCTCATTGTTGTAGAACTTCAAGATCAAGTCCATACCTTCAAGAAAATTCCGATATGCTTCGGCAGAACTGGTAGTGGTCGCGGCAATATTGAAATCAATCGGCTCAGGCGCGTCAGACATATCCGGAGCGCTGTATTTGGCCAGAATCCCTGCGCTGAGTTTATCTACTACGTCGAATATGCTCTCACCGGAGCGGGCGGTGACACGCTCGGAAGTCAGTATATCGCCTGTTTTCGCGTCTGATATGACAGCCGTCACAACCAGCGGATCATCCTGTAAGACTTCTCCTGTCAGAATCCAGCGCACATTCGCCCTCTCAGCAACTTCGGAAGCGACACTCTGGTCCAGCGCGGCTTCATCTTCTTTTCCCAGCAGCCGCAGGATGTCGAACAGGCGCTGGCGGCTGACAACTTTTAGCTTGCCTGTTCCGGATAGATTGGTAATCAGCAGGCTGGTCAACATGCGCGCGGTTTTATTTTCATCAGATGGATCAACCACGTTTTCAAAATACATGACCGCCAGTGAATTACTTTCGGCAAGCGCTTCTTGTGTGGGGCTGAATTCAATTTTCCACGGTTTGAAAATTAGCGCCACCAGCGCTACGACAAACACAATAGCTAATGGCACAATAAGCCGCGAACGGTTTGCCACAGCCGGCTTTGTCTCTAGTGAACCGGGCGGATGTGAAGTAATTCCCGAAGGCGCTCCCGCCTTTAGCGCGCGTTTGAGGTCCACCAGTGCGTCATCGGCGTGCTGATAGCGCTCGTCTGGCTCTTTGGCGAGCGCTTTGTCAATTATGTCCTGTACGCGCGCGGGAACATCAGATGAAAAGCGCGCCAGCGGCTGCGGCTCTTCGTGAGAGATCGCATAGCGCACTGCTTCTTCGAATTCAGCGGCAAATGGAAGTTTGCCTGTTATCATTTCGTACAGCACAACCCCGAAAGAGAAAATATCCGAGCGCTGATCAACTTCCTCACCCCGCGACTGCTCGGGTGATTCATAGGAAAGTGTGCCCAGCGTGGTCCCGACTTTTGTTTCAGTTGTCGCCCTGCGCGATTTCGCCAACCCGAAATCCAGAATCTTGGCCCTGCCCGCCCCATCAATCAGAATATTCGCCGGTTTTATGTCACGGTGTACAATTCCAGCCTTGTGCGCCACCGCCAGTCCGTCGCAAATCTGTGCGGCAGCCTCAAGCGCTTTTTTCGTGGTCAGCTTACCGCCGGCGATCACCTCGGCCAGTGTCTGGCCGCTGACATACTCCATCGCAATAAACAGACGGCCCTCATGCTCGCCGAATTCATAGATCGTGACAATGTTGGGATGATTCAACGCCGCGGCCGCCTGCGCTTCATGCTGCAAACGTGATTTCAGTTCCTCATCAGCGCTGTAACTTTCCGGCAGAAATTTTAGCGCAACCTGGCGGCGCAGTTTCGTGTCCTCGGCCAGATACACCTCGCCCATCCCCCCGGCGCCGAGCTTGTCTATGATCTTGAACTGATTTACCAGACGTCCTATCAAGCGCTCCACGGCAAGTCCAATCTTTGTTGTTGTCAACCTGTTTTGTTGTAGCAGTTAGGCGCCCGTTTGCCGAATGAACGCCGGGGACAATATAGTATGTGCAAATTAGCTCGTCCAGATTAATCGCAGACGGCGCGGCCACGTCCAAGGGAACGCCTCAATGTCCTGTGGTATAGGGGTTTAACGGGACGCGTAGCCGATCCGGTCGCTTACTGAGAAGCCCATCGGCGCTGAATTCTTACATTGACTCAACGCCAATAATGAGTTATATTTTATATTGAAGATGACGGGCAATGAAAACCCGCCAATATGTTTCACGCTTGAGCAAAAGAGATATTTCGTGGCGCAAAAGCCACACGCAGGTACGGTAAAGATGAAACGGAAAACTTTGATTATGACTTTGGCCGCCATGCTGGTCTGTTCAGGGGCGTTTGCGCAGATTCCGGGAGCCACACCTGATACTGTCAAACTGCGTTTTCTGGATCCTAGTGATGCTGTCAATGGCGTCAATGATGGAGACTTCTCCATTCAGATACTTGCCTCGCTTGACTCAGCAGT
>JADFNA010000089.1 GCA_022563625.1 Candidatus Zixiibacteriota bacterium | reverse complement strand
TCGGATTGGATGTCTATCGTGTCGACGAGCATTACCCAGCGGGTCTCATAATCGGAAGTATCTATGAGGAAATACATAACTCTACCGTAGTGGTGGCGGAACTGACGCATCCACGTCCAAATTGCTACTACGAGCTCGGCTTTGCGGACGCACTCTCCAAGCCTGTGATTAGGCTCGCGCGCAAAGGAACCAAGATTCCGTTTGACGTCAATCAGTACCCTTTCATACTCTACCAAGATCTGGTGGATCTCCGCAAACGACTCACCAGTGCGCTTAGTGAACTACTGGAAGATAGGTGAGACCGTGGATCTGGTGATAAGGAGGGCTATGAAGTCTGACGCGGAGGCATTTGCCGAACTGGCTCGCGTCTTCTCACGGAGCAACCCTAGCATTTCGGCAAATGCCGCAGAAGACTTGGACGCAACTGGGCCGATGCTCGGCGTGCTATTAGCAACACCGATTGCGAAAGTGATGGTAGGCGAACTCGACGGAAGCACCGTGGCTATTATGGTTGTCGTCAAGATTCCTTCTCTAGTTCATGGGGGTAGAAATGTTCTCTTCATAGAATTGCTAGTCGTCGCTGAGAAATACCGTCGGCAAGGAATTGGGGCAGCGATGGTCAATTACGCACTTGAAATGGCGAGTGAGGCCGGAGCGTACAAAGTTTTGCTCGTAACTAGAAGCGACAATTCACCTGCAAGAGCTCTTTACGATAAGCTCGGCTTCGAGGTTAACGGAATTGCTCTAGCACTTTATCTGTAGAGCATGAACATTGCAGCTGTTATACAGTCGTGGTTCAGGCGTGTAACACTTTCAGATGCGCGATTATGGTTGATGGTGTCGAGGTCTCCTGCGCGAACAGAGAAGTCTCTGACCTGTCACCTTCAGCACGGTTCCCTATCGTTATAAAGACTGCAGATCAAGCGCATAACTCTCGAGCCCGAATTGTCAATTCGTTTACATCACAATTGGGAAGAGAGTGGAGAAAAGTTCCAAGTCTGTCAGTAGCTCCCCGCATTGATATATCTCCAAGTATACCAATCACTTACACTTGATGGTTTACGAAGCGGAGCTTGATTTTAACCTCCCTTATTCCGAGCTCCTCACATTGAGACCTGAAGAATCTCCGTGTGGCGGTAGAATTCAACTTGACAGATCCAGATTATGACATATCATATAGTGAAAGTGGGCTATTATGGTCCATGCATGTTGGAATCATGTAACTCAGTTGAAGAATGAAAATTCCGATGAATTTCCGAAATCGTCAGAGCGCCTGTTCCACCGCATCAACGTGTCTGTGTTGTTGTTGCATTTGTATGCGCTTTACGCGACTGCGGAGAGCTGATGGAGCGTTATGAAAAAGTAACTAGCGCAAATTTGGTGACTGAATTTTCAAGAGTCTCTCCGTAAGCGGAGGGACTTTTTTTGCTCTGATAGGATTTTGTGATTTGCGCTTTCGAGGAGATCAATACCGATGCACGATAATTTCACGCGTTCCCCTGCCCCGACCAAGCGCTCGGTTCCGCTCGGGTCGCTTTCGATTTTTGATTTGGTGGGCGCGACACCGATGGCGCCGCTTCAACTATTCAGGCAAGATTTTCCCAAAGCTAGCGTGACGGTCAAGCTCGAATATTTTAACCCTAGTGGCTCACTCAAAGACAGGCCGGTATCACGAATTCTTCTAAAGGCTCTCGAAAACGGAGAGCTGACGGATGATAAAATCATTTTGGATTCGAGTTCCGGGAACGCCGGAATCGCCTATGCGTTGTTCGGCGCAGTTCTAGAAAAAAAAGTGGAGTTGGTTATTCCGGGAAACGCCAGCGCTGAACGTCTCGGAAGAATTCGCGCCCACGGAGCGGAAGTCATTTTGACCGACCCATTGGAAGGCTACGATGACGCGATCCGAGAGGCCCGGCTCCGTTACCAAGAGAATCCCGACAAGTATTTCTTTGCCGATCAGTATGGAAACGAAAACAACTGGCTCGCTCATTATCACAGTACAGCCGAAGAGATACTGATTCAGGAGCCGGGTCTCACCCATTTTGTTGGAGGAGTTGGGACCGGCGGATCGCTGACCGGCATCTCACGTAAACTCAATGAAAGAAAGCCTGAAGTGACGATTGTCTGTGTCCGGCCTGAGCGCTTCCCCGGTGTGGAAGGACTTAAACCGCTCGGTGATTCCGATGACATCATTCCGGCGATCTTTGATGAAACATTGATAGATCGCTTTGTTGATGTGCGCGCCGAACAGGCCCGGCAATACGCACACGCGCTGGCGCGCGAAGGTTTTTTCGCCGGGACTTCTTCCGGAGCGTATCTGGCGGCAGTGCGGCAAATTCTCGAAGGTGAGTCAGAAGCGCGCGTGGTGACACTCTTGAATGACAGCGGTGAGCGCTATTTCAGCGCCGGATTGTGGGACTGAAGAGTCAATGCCACGCAACATAATTATTCCCAGGACGGTACTGAACGCCGTCGAAGAGCACGCCGAGGACATGTATCCGGAGGAATGTTGCGGTTTCATATTCGGCAAGTCGCGGATTGAAAGTATCGTCGTGGACGAAGTCCACCGAGTGCAAAACCACAGAGACGAAAACCGGACTCGGAGATTTCTCATCACTCCTGAGCAATTTATGCGCGCCGAGGAATTTGCAGATTCTGAGGAGAAGAAGCTGCTGGGAGTCTATCACTCACATCCGGACCATCCGGCGACGCCGTCCCGCTATGATCTGGACCATGCGCTACCCGATTTTGTTTATTTAATCACCAGTGTAGAAAAGGGAAAAGCAAAAATATGTCGCTGGTGGGAGTTGACATCGGATCGATGCTTCTTCAGCGAAACTGAAGTAGCAATTGTTACGACGTGAGACTAAAGAATCATAATAATCCTTTATATATCTCAAGGAGTAAAATGAAATGAGCGTATCAATAAAAATTCCGTCGCCCCTGCGACGGTTCACCGGCAACACGCGATCAGTGGATGTTTATGGGGCCACCGTCGGAGAGGCGCTAAAGGGGTTGATCAACCAGTATTCTGAACTCGGCGTTCATTTATTTGGAGAGGACGACCATCTCCGGAGTTTCGTTAATGTATATGTCGGTGGGGAGGATATCCGTTATCGCGATGGACTGGAAACTACAATATCAGATGGTGACGAACTGGTCATAATTCCCTCGGTCGCTGGGGGAGTGGACTCCGTCAATGACGCAAAGGACTTCGGTCGCGAAGAATACTTGCGTTACAGCAGACACTTTACGCTGCCGGAAATCGGGTTGGAAGGACAGAGAAAACTCAAGAACGCTTCTGTACTGATCATAGGCGCTGGTGGTTTGGGAAGTCCGATTTTGCTGTACCTGACGGCGGCCGGAATCGGAAAACTTGGGATTGTGGATTTCGATGAAGTCGATCTATCCAATCTACAGCGTCAGATTCTTTACACGACTGAAGATATCGGACAATCAAAAATCGTAATAGCTAAACAACGACTGCTTGCTTCAAACCCACATTTGGAAATCGAGACATATGAAAAACCATTCACCGCCGAAAACGCCCTGTCCATTGCCGCTGACTATGACATACTGATTGACGGCACGGACAATTTTCCGACACGTTATTTGGTCAATGATGTCTCGGTGTTCTTGCAAAAGCCGAATGTGTATGGCTCGATTTTCCAGTTTGAAGGACAGCTCTCAGTCTTTGGAACTCCGGGCGGTCCCTGTTATCGCTGCCTGTATCCTGACCCGCCGCCGCCCGGTTTGGTGCCCTCCTGCGCTGAGGGAGGCGTGCTCGGTGTTCTGCCCGGGACAATCGGAACATTGCAGGCAACCGAGGCGATCAAGTTGATCACCGGTATAGGTCAACCGATGATCGGGCGGTTACTTGTATATGACGCTCTAGAAATGACTTTTAATCAACTGAAGCTTCGTAAAAATGCCGCTTGCTCTGTCTGCGGTGAACACCCCACAATCACCGAGCCGATTGATTACGAACAATTCTGTGGTGTTTCCTCGGTCGAAGAAACGGTTTCGATTCCGGAAATCACTGCTGTTGAGGCCAGAGACATTCTCGCAAATGGCCACAACGTAGCGCTGATCGATGTCCGTGAACCCTGGGAAGCAAAAATCACAAGAATTGAAGGCGCGAAACTGATACCTCTCAAGACATTTACGGATAGGCTCAGTGAACTCGACCCTTCGCAAGAAATCATCGTTCATTGCAAAGGGGGAACACGCTCGGCAAAAGCGGTAGAGTTGTTAATCCAGCAGGGTTTTAGTGATGTGAAGAACCTGCGCGGTGGAATCCTGGCTTGGGCCAAAGATGTTGATACGAGTTTGAATCGTTACTAAATGAGTCGAAAAGAGGAAGATGACAAGCGGGAAACTACGTTAACTTATACTGCTCCCCATTAGTTGACGCTGTTGGCTAAGTAAGTATCTTGTGAATTGAATCACAGGAGAGAGTTATTCTATTGGAAACGAAGGATATTTTTGTCCTTGTAGATCGTCATGACCTCTTCCCACGCAGGCCAGGTTTTTCATTATCATGAGGAGACGAAACATTCATTTCATCGATTCGCAAGATCTCTCGGTTATATGGATTGGGCGACTCAACCTGATCCTTTCCGGTCCTATAAACGGGTCGAAATAATTTCTCTTCGTCTTCAGGAGACCGATCGCAACGCTTCTCATCTGGACCTCTATGAGAGAACGAGAAATCCTTTTTGCCGATTTAACTTGGAAAATATTGCTGCTTTTATGGAGTTGTCGCTTGGTCTATCCGCGTGGAAATCATTTGCGGGAAACCGCTGGGCCCTGCGGATAAACCCCTCCAGTGGAAATCTACATCCAACGGAAAGTTATCTACTATTACCGCCGATTCATTCCACCATGGGAGGGGTTTTTCACTACCATCCGTATTGGCATGCATTAGAACGTCGGGCCGACCTCCCTGAACGCATTTGGAAACGCTTGTATGCACATTTCCAGTGCGACGGATTTCTAATCGCGCTCACTAGCATTTTTTGGCGAGAGTCATGGAAATATGGCGAGCGGGCGTTTCGGTACTGCAACCACGACCTCGGCCATGCTCTAGCGGCTCTCAGTTTTTCGGCAAATCTTTTGGGCTGGAAAGTGACCTATTTAAAGAATGTCTCGGATGATGACATCGACACTCTTTTAGGTTTCCGGAAAAGCAGTTGGGTTCAAGGGGAAGGGGAATGTTCCGAACTTGTATGTATGATTCATGGGGCTGAGCACACGGTGAAAGGGCAAGAATTTCCTCGGGAACTTCTTGACGAGTTTCGGCAAACATCATTTTATGGAATACCAAATCAATTAAGTAGCGACCATGCTAATTGGGAGATCATTTCCAAAGTTGCGATAGCAACAAATAAGACAAAGTCCGCCGACAGAGAAATGAAGCGTTATCGGACGACTCCGTATTCAAGGAAGGCCCAAAGCCTCTTATCTGCCACTCAAATCATTCGTCAGCGGCGAAGTCTTCTTGCCTGCGATGGGAAGACATCCATTAGCATGAACCAATTTTTTGAAATGATTGATAAAACTCTGCCTCGAGAGTCATGTGTTCCCTTTGATATCAGCTTGGGAGAAAGTCAGCTTCATCTTTTTTTATTCGTCCATCGAGTTACGAACTTATCGCCTGGATTGTATTATTTTGTTAGAAACGAAAACCAGTTGGAAGAGCTCAAAACGAATAGCCGTAAGGATTTTGCCTGGCAGCTGGTGGAGGCGGGCTTTCCGCTATATTTTTTGTTGAAGGGAAATTTTCAACGCGAGGCAACTCTCGTAAGTTGCAATCAGAGCATTGCAGGCGACAGCGCGTTTTCTCTTGGAATGATCGCACATTTTCGAACACCTATCGAAACCGACCCGCACATGTACCGGCGGCTCTTCTGGGAAAGCGGAATGATTGGGCAGGCGCTATATTTGGAGGCGGAGGCCCATGGCGTAAGAAGTACGGGGATCGGATGCTTTTTCGATGATCCCGTCCATGAAATCATCGGGCTGCGTGGGAATGACTTCCAGGACTTATATCATTTTACAGTGGGAGGACCTGTGGATGACCAGCGGCTCGAAACCAACCCACCTTATAGGCACCTTGAACATCTTTCGTATTCAAGTCGCGCAGGATAACTACGACGCACACAATTGTTCCCCATAGAATAGATATAGTGTCCTAGCTTTCAGTACCATCTGTCCACCTACTTTGACGAGGTACAGCCTGCCGCGATCAAATTGGCAAGCGGGAGCCCCTGATTCTGATACTTCCTGGCTATCGACACCACGAAATGGAGGTTGGCCTATCTCTAAGATTCGACCAAAATAGTCTTCTTTTGGGCTGAGATTCCAGGTATATTGGGACTGACGGCAAGGCGATGTCCTTGAGGCATTGTAGCCAGCAGATGAGGTTAGCTGTATGATTCGACCTTCAACAGCACAGACAGAACAGAAGCCCGTTTCGCAGGCGCTCTATCCGAATCTCAGCGGTGTGAAACATATTGTAGCCATAGGCAGCGGGAAGGGTGGTGTTGGTAAGTCTACGGTGTCATCCAATCTCGCGGTGGCGCTCAGGGTCTCCGGTGCGGAGGTCGGTCTGATGGATGCCGATATTTACGGCCCGAGCCAGCCGGGTATGCTGGGGGCAAAAGAGGCTCGTCCGGGCGTAGAGGATAACCAACTTTTGCCAATCAGCCGGCATGGCATCCGGTTTATCTCAATGGGGTTACTGACGGATGGGAACAGCCCGGTTATCTGGCGGGCGCCGATGGCCATGAAGATGATCCAGCAATTTATTGGATCGGTAGTCTGGGGAGATCTGGAT
>JADFNA010000088.1 GCA_022563625.1 Candidatus Zixiibacteriota bacterium | reverse complement strand
CGCCCAGGTCATGCTCGTCGCAATGTTCAACATCATGGCACAGAGCGAGTCGGCAAGCTGGATCAATTACACGTATAGTATGAACCTTTGGGAATGGGGTAGCATAGAGAGGTCGCAGTGGGAAGGCGTTGTCACATCGTGGGATGGCCCGACTGGAATAGGCCAAGTTAGGCGTGAAAACCTTCGTAAAACCCTTGAGGAAGTACTGGTTGGGCAAGTTGAAGACTTCCTTAACGACCACCTCGCCGCCAACCCCAGATGACTCGTGCTGGGTGGTCGTGCTGAAAGCCACCTACCGTGCCTTAGGATTTAGAGCCGGGAACTCTGAAGAGTTGACACAGAAACTGACACACTCGACAAGTCGGCTATAGGTAGCAACGACTTACGCGCACGTCAGGCTTGTCGATCCCCATCCCGAATGCGACAGTGGCGACGATGATGTCAGTCCTATCATTAATAAACGCATCCTGATTTTTCTTGCGGGTCTTCGCCTCCAGCCCGGCGTGATATGGCAGCGCCGGGTAACCTGCTCCGCTGAGAGATGCGCACAGCGCTTCGACATTATTGCGGGTAATACAGTAGATTATTCCGGATTCGCCCTTATGACGGTCAATAACTTCCGTGACTTGCGTAAGTCCAGGCTCGCGCCGTTCAACAGAGTAAACCAGATTTGGCCGATCAAACGATCCCACAATCACTTCGGGGCGAATCAACCGGAGTTGATGGCAAATGTCTTCGCGGACGCGCTTGGCGGCAGTGGCGGTAAAGGCATGTATAGAAACATCGGGGAATGAATCTCGAAGCTGGCCGAGAATGCGGTAATCCGGGCGGAAATCATGTCCCCAGAGACTGACACAGTGCGCTTCGTCAACCACAATCGAACTAACTGACACACCGGAAAGCGCCTTCAACCCCTCGTCAGACATGATCCGTTCCGGCGATAGATACAGTAATTTCAGCGCTCCGGCTTCAAGACTTCTCAGCGCCTCGGAGCGTTCGCCGTGTTCTTGAGAGCTGTCAAGGCGAGCCGCACGAACACCGCAGTTGGCCAGCGAGTCAACCTGGTCTTTCATGAGCGAGATGAGCGGAGAAACGACGACAGTCAGTCCGTCAGCAAGCAGGGCGGGGGCCTGATAGCACAGGGATTTTCCACCACCGGTGGGAAGCACGACCAGAGAATCGCGAGCTTTCAGGGCACATGACATAGCCTCCTTTTGTAAAGGAAGCAGGCTGTCATAGCCCCAGTGTTTTTTGATTTTTCCTAGAAGCTCTTCCATGAGAGTGAATCAATCGAATTCAAACTAATCGCCATTATAGGGGTTTGCGGAACGGAAGGGAAACCCCCGTTAGCCGCCCGATTAACAAAAACAGCGGAGCCGCAGGGATCCGGCCCGGCCGGCCGGACGTCCAGGGACAAATATTCTTGAACAAACGCGTGAAAGTATTAAGAAACTAGGAAAATTCTTGTTGTTGCAGTAATATGTCGCCAGCATTCTCTGGACAGGGACCATCGTTTTTCCCTTCGAGATAACCTGAAATGTCCAAATTCATACAATCCTTTAGCGCGTTGATACACGAACGCCCGCTGACTTTTGTCATTCTGGCATCCCTGATTCCACGTATCATTGCGGTCATCTGGTCTCAGGGATTCGTGCACTCCGATGATTACTATGACACAGTTATGATCGCGCACAGTTGGCTGACACAGGGGCTGTTCCACGAAAACGGCTACCTCTGGTGGCGCGGCAGGACGTCCGAGGAAATCGGAAGGTTTCCGCTCTACACGCTCAGCCTGTGGAGTGTCATGAAGATCCACTATTACCTCGGTGTCACCTCGCTGGAGACGATTATGTACACATTGCGCGGGCTCCATGCATTGCTTTCCCTGGCGCCCGTGTGGGCCTGCTATCGGATCGTTGAAATTGTCACACAGGACAAGCGCTGGGCGATAGGCGCGGGATTGTACGTGGGGCTGAATTTCGCGCTTCCTTTCCTCGGTGTACGATGTCTCATTGAGATAGTTGGAGGAAACATCTGGTTGGTTGCAATGTATGCGCTCTATCGCTGGCGTGACGAGCGCCCGGAGTTTGGCGCGCTGCTGGCAGGACTCCTGACCGGGCTGGCCTGGATGGTCCGATTTCAAATCGCGTTTGCGGCATTGCCAATTCCGTTCGTTCTCTGGTATGAGCGGAAGTCGATTAAGCCGGCTCTCTGGTACTCTGCCGGTGTGTCTATCATGCTCGTGTTGTCAGGGTTCATCGACTGGTATTTCCTCGGCGAGTTTGCCAGGTCAACTCTGATGAACCTGGAGATAAATTATCGCCTGCTCCCTCTGTACGACATGTCAGCGCTGTTTTACCTGGCGATAATTCTGTTGATGATGACGCCCCCGGCTTCATTTGTGATGCTCCGCTGGATGTTCAAATCCATTCTCTGGAAAAACCATCTCCCGCTGATTGCAAGTTCTTTCTGCTTTGTTCTCTGCCACTCAGTTATCGCCAACAAACAGGAACGGTTTATCTTCCCGATCGTAACTGCATTCATGACGATCGGGGCGCTGGCGCTGTGGTATCGTTGGCGGGAGCGCGGGTACATATTCAAGTCGAAAGCGCTGCAAAGGAGTTTGATCGGTGTGGCCGCAGTTTTCAACTTGGTATTTCTGCTTTTTCTTACTCCCGCCTATACAAAAAAGGGGCTTATCGAACCTGTGTTGGAAATCAAGAAGCTAAACTCATCCGCGCATGTTCTCTTTATCCAGCCCGACCTGCGCCACTACATACCGTTTGAATATGCGGCGCCGGCGATGGGACGATACTATCTGCGCGAGTGGCGGCAAATGGACGATCTGCGAAACATCCCGGACCCCTCAGCCGCGTTCGACTTTATCGTGATTTATCCACCAGACAAATCTGACTTGCCGGCATATCTGGATTCCACACAAAGCGCACTCGGGGAACTGGAATTCCAATTCTCAGTCGAACCATCATATTACGACGAACTCATCCAAACCCTGAACCCGAAACACAACCCGGATTTCGCCGCCTACGTTTATACCCCGGCTGCCCCCTGAGTTTGCGCTCTATCAGTCAAACTCATCCGGCAGCCCTGAAGTCACTTCTTGTCTGTTCCGATCACGGATAGGAATCCTGTAACCCAGCGTTACAGTAATGGAGCTTTCCCCGATTTCGTCCACGATGGAACCTGTAATGCCGAGGAAAAGCCTGGATTCCTTTTCACTCAGCCCCCCGAACTCAAACCTGTATGTATATGATGTATAGGGGCCATTTCTAAAACTTGAACCAACAAGTTCGTTACTGGCTACTCCGACAGATAGGTCAACGAACACTTGAGGGAAGGACTTACTGAAGAAGAGCGCTGACCCGAGAGTGACCACGGCGCCTGAACCACCTTTGGTGGCGCCTGTCGAGACTCCACCCGACACAACAAGACCTATTGTTCGATCAAAAGATAGAGGAAAAGCCGCCACAGAAAAAGCGAGCGCCCTTCTCTCTTCACTCAAAAAGGCGATGTGCGCACCAATTTCCAAGACTTTACTAACTGACAGTTCGGATCTGAGTAACGGCCCGGAGTCTGCAATTGTCGCCATGACTCCACCGCTCATGCTAAAAGCGTCTTGCTCTCCGATAGTCGCCAGCGACTGCCCGAAACTTGGACCGCTTGTCAGAAAAAATAACAGAAACGCAGCAACACTGAGTACTGTTGGATAGACTTTGAAAATGTTCGTCATCACGATCTTCTTCCGTAATATGCTCTATAGCTATTTATCCCACGGACTCGAGCTTTTGAAGAATAGTGAAAATCCCAGCCTGGCGCCGTAGACCATGAACCCGTCGGCGACATTTATTTCGAACCGGCGCTGCCAGAACAAATCAAGCCTCGGGTTGACAGACCAACGGAGCGTTTTGAAACCCAGCAAGACTCCCAGTGCAAATTGCGCCTCATTTGCAGTCCCTCGGATTTTCGGCTGGTCAACACTGCCGATTGGCCCGAGAAAAATTGAACTGCCGCCATCGGCCAGCTTAAAATGATAGAGAAAACTCAAGTCTATTCCGAGATTGGCGTTCGCAAAAGATTCTTTTTCTCCCGACGGACGCGGGCCGACAAAGGATTCCTCCACCAGCTCAAGCCGCACACTCGTTTCCAGAGAAAACCGGCGCTCCATAAACAGGCCCGCTCGAACTTGTCCCACTGAGTAGTCGTAACCGAATGGCTCACCCGGCAAAAACTCGCCAAATCGAGTGGCGCCGACAGCGATCCCGAATTCAAGTGTTCCACGATCAGTGGCTTGGGCGCCGCCTGCTGCGCTGATGACGGCCGCACAGGCAAGCAGGTAGCCGCGGACTCTGAGTTTCTCAATTCTAATGCGTTGTCCTGTTGTTGTTTCAATCATACCCGGACAATATACGCAGTTATACTCGGTAAAGACAGGCTGACAAACGGCATGGTGGCAAGCAGGCGTTTGGAGGCAAAAACCGCTTTCGCTTCCCCGCTCAACAGCGTTATATCGAAAGGCGATGATGCAGCCGGACAGACAGATTCACGGACAACTGATAATTTCAGTCATTTACAATGATGCTCCTGTTCTGGAGCGCTCTTTAACTGAACTGGAAAGGCATTTTGGAAGAATTGACGCTGAGACTGACGAACTGGAATACCTCAGCGCCCGGGACTATGTTGAGGAAATGGGCGAGGGGCTCAAACGCCGCTTTTTCTGTTTTGTCAGAACACATGCGCCGGAAAAACTCGCGGAATACAAACTGCGTACACGCAAAATTGAGAAAAAGTTCTCCGAAAAGGCCGGTGATGTTACATTCAGATCTGTCAACATCGACCCGCTGATAATGACCGCCAG
This sequence comes from Candidatus Zixiibacteriota bacterium, assembly GCA_022563625.1. GTDB lineage: Bacteria > Zixibacteria > MSB-5A5 > GN15 > JACZUZ01 > JADFNA01. The sequence continues at coordinate 1,970 of JADFNA010000088.1, read as the reverse complement.
CGGATTAACCCTGGCCACCAGCCGCGACGCGCCGCATCGGATTTGTATCGGACGCGGGATATATGCCGAGAAATCCCTGGCGCTGATCGGCAAGAAGTTTAAGCCGTTTATGTGGACACATCCCAACTTCGCCGAAGAGGACATGCTCGAATTCGCCCGGTATGTGATGTCGAGTATCAAAACTGTCCCGGTTGAATTGACCCGGCCGACTTCGCTCAAATTGTTTTAGGTTACATCCGAAGTATATTATACCGGTATAAAGCCTTGCCGGTCTGAACCGGCCGGGGCATAGTCTTTTGACTATAATATTGATTGACCGAAGTGGACACTTTCGTAATCAACGGCGGACAGCCGATCTCAGGGAAAATCAGGGCCGATGGCTCAAAGAATGCGGCTCTGCCCATTCTGGCCGGAACGCTTTTGATGGCTGAGGGCCAGACGACGATCAAGAATGTTCCTCCCCTGCAGGACATTCGGGTCATGCTCAAACTGCTCGCCTCACTGGGCGCAGTGGTAGAATACGACGAAGATGATGAAACAGTCACCGTTGACGCCTCGAATCTGACCGGTTCGGTCGCCTCGTATGAACTGGTCAGCCAGATGCGGGGGGCGTTTGTCGCGCTCGGGCCGCTTCTGGCCCGCCTGGGAGAGGCCACGATATCGCTTCCCGGCGGTTGTTCACTGGGGGCCAGGCCGGTGGATTATCATATCAAGGGACTCAAGGCTATGGGCGCCGAAATCAGCGAAGAAAACGGGTATGTCACGGCCAAACGTACCTCAGGGGGCGCTTCGCTGGTCTGTTTTGACCGCCAGAGCCACACCGGGACGGAGAACATCATGTTTGCCGCGGCCCTGGGGACCGGGAATACGACAATTATCAACGCCGCCTGTGACCCGGAAGTGGTGGACGTGGCGAACTTTTTGAATGCCGCCGGGGCGAAAATCAGGGGGGCGGGAACGGGACAGATTGAGATTCAAGCGGTTAGCCGACTGGCGCCGATAACCTATACAGTCTCCGGAGACCGGCTGGTGGCCGGGACTTACCTGTTTGCGGCAGCCTGCACAGGAGGTGATATTGAAATAACAGGCGCGGCGCCTGATTCGCTAACTATGGTTCTGGAGAAACTCTCCGCGATGGGTTGCCAGGTGAACACATCAGATTCTACTATTAAGCTCAAGGCGCCGGGCCGCTTGACTGCCACCGATGCGGTAACTTACCCGTTTCCGGGCTTTCCTACCGACCTCCAGCCGTGTATTATGGCTGCCATGACAGTGGCCGAAGGGTCCAGCCGACTCAGGGAGACGATTTTTGAGGACCGTTTTGGACATGCTATGGAATTGCGCCGATTGGGGGCGGATATATCAATTTCCTCTGATGAATGCCTGATTAACGGGGTTGACAACCTCAGGGGAGCCACTGTTATGGCCGGAGATATCCGGGCTGGCGCCGGACTGGTAATCGCGGCCCTGGCGGCAGGGAAACAATCAGTCGTTAGCAGGGTTTATCATATAGACAGAGGGTATGCGCGGCTCGACGAAAAGCTTCGCTCCCTCGGCGCCAACATAGAGCGCAGGGCATCCAGCGCTCAGTAATGCTCATTGGATGAATCATTCGGCAGAAGAAAAAGGAAATGTCATGTCAGGACTTCGCACATCCTCCGCTTCGAAAATTGCTTTAGTAAAGCCCTCACAGCCCATACCACTAATCCACATATTAGCTCTGGCGCTGATTGTCCTGGTCGGGGGGGCGTCAGTCTCCGCACAGGAAACTTATTTTGGCAAGAACAAGGTGATCTATCGCATCTTTGAGTGGCAGTTTATTCAGTCCGATCACTTTGATGTTTATTTCTATGATGAACAATACGAACTGGCCAAGTTCACCGCGGAGACCATGGAAGAGGACCTGCTGGTTATCGAAGATCAGTTGGACTACACGCTGAAGTCACGCATACCGGTTTTCATTTACCTCT
>JADFNA010000087.1 GCA_022563625.1 Candidatus Zixiibacteriota bacterium | reverse complement strand
CGATCAAGATATTGGCCTGGTTAATTTTCGCAGCGGCGCTGGCGGTTGTCATCGCATTTATCGCTGTTTTTCATTTCGGTTTACTGGAATACGGACTCAACCGTGAGTTGAAAGACATCGTTGGGGTCCAGGCGCCTGTGGAGGTGACAATCGGCGCTATTGAAGGCGACTATTTTACCGCGCTGGACATTCAGGATGTCCAGATACACTACGATGATGGAAATCTTCGCTATCTGCTGGCCGATATTCCGCGTATCCGCGTCATGTATTCACTGGCCGACATCTGGCGCGGCCGTTTGAGTATACAGACGCTTGTTATTGATTCGGCTGTATTCACTGTTCTGCAGGACACCAGCGGGCAGTGGCTGATTCCGCGGCCGATTGGCCGGGAAGACCCACAGCCGCTTTCTTCACCGTCATTTTCGATTGACCTGCTGGCTCTCAACCACGCCAGTGTCAGTTTACGCGGCATCCGTAAAAACTGGCGGGTCGACAGTTTGAATGTGCTGGCTGGAGTGCAGGCCTTTGAAGGCGCCTACGCTTTGGAGATACGCGGAATGACGATGAAAACCAATTTTCACGAGAGCCGAATCGCATCAGCGCGCGGCAAGTTTACACTCAACGGCGCGCGTCTGGTTTTCAAGGACGTGGAATTTGACATGCAGCGCGCCGGGTTTGCCGCTGACGGATTCATCGCGCTCGACAGTTTCAACGAGGGACGTATTGATCTGAAGGATTTTCATCTCGATTTGGCTTATCTGGGCCAGACGCTGGGGAAGGACTTAACAGGAGACGTGGCGCTCTCCGGATCTTTCACACTGGACAGCGCGGGAATTGAAGGTCCGCTGCAACTGGCAGGGACCTTTCAGGGCCGCCCTTTTGAATCGCTGTCGGCGCATATTCGTTATGCTGATCGAGTTATACGCGCCGACACTATCCGCGGAATCGCGCTTAACGGATGCCGGATAAAAGGCAGTCTCGAACTGGACTTATCCGGAGAAGACGAGCGCTATAAATTCGACGGCAGCATTCAACATCTCAACATCGCCAACCTGGCGCCGGGCGCCGTTCAATCAGATTTGTCCGGCCGGATAGAGCTGGATGGCATCGGGTTTCGCTCTGCGACAATGAAGATTGATGTTTCTCTCGACCTCGATGAATCGGAGTTAAGTATTTTCCGTGTTCATCGCGCCCGCGGCGATGTCCAGATATGTACCGACAGCCTGCGCATTTTTCCGGGATTCAGCGTCGAATATTTTGAAAACAGCTTCGACGGCGCCGGGAAAATTGAATTCGGCGGCGCTATTAATGTGCGCGGACGCGCATTCTTGAACAATCTTGAGCGGTTTGATGGGATGACCTTTATTGAAGAACTCGGCGGCCGCGCGCAATCGACCTATTCACTCAGCGGAGACCTGCTTAATCCGAATATCAGCGGATCAATGTATAGTGACAGTATCTGGCTGTATGAGTTTTTTTCAGCGAATTCATCTTATGATTTTGCCGTTGACAGATTTCTGACACGCCGGCAGGGGAACGTGTTCGCCCGAGTATCTGACATCAGCGCCTGGGATTTCCCGCTGGAGAGCATTTCTGCCGGACTGCGGATCGATTCCAACATCGTGTACTTTGATTCGCTCAGCGTCGGCGCCGGTGACGCGCATTTGACAACATCGGGTGTCATGGATTATGCGCAAAATCCGCAGCCGATCAAACTGAGCGGACTGACGCTAGATTTTGGAGAGAGTTCTTATCACGACCTGGATACGGTGCGTATGTTGTATGACACTACAGGTATTGAATTTTTGGAGCTGCCGCTAAAATCCAACGGAGAAACAGTCCGCGCACAGGGAAGAGTGAATTTTGACCAGAGCTTTGATTTGACATTCGAATTGACAAACGTCAACATAGCGCCATGGACTTCGCTATCGACCAAACTTCCTAATTTGGAGGGAAGCCTGACCTGTCAGGCCGGGGCTGTTGGTGATTCTTCTGATGTGTCGTTCTATATAACGGGACAAATTGATTCTCTTACATATTCAAACCTGGCGCTGGGCGATTTGATGTGCAAGCTAAGCTATGCTGACAAGCTGTTGAAAGTTGATACTCTGCATTTGTTCAGTCCGGGCGGTAATCACAGCCTGTCCGGGACTGTGCCGCTTGATCTGCGAATTGACGGCCTGACGGACAACCCATTTCCTGCTGAACAGAGCCTGACGGCGCTCTCAACCGAAACAAACTTTGACATTGTCAGCTTCTTTTTGCCGCAGATTGAGAAATTGAGCGGGACGCTGACCGCAACCGCACAGCTCAGCGGAACTCCGTTCAAACCGCATCTGAACGGCCGGGCGGCGTTTCGTGGCAACGAATTGAAAATATATGAACTTGAAGTACCAGCTGAATCGCTTTACCTGGATCTCTCCATGCAGAACCAATTCATCACTATTGACAGCGGCTCCTGCGTGTTTCCGCCCCGAGTCCGCAAACCGGGAGAGCATAAGAAATTTGACGCCAGGCGAATGGGCCGTGTGACAATCGCAGAGGGAAGCCGGATGGAGATTCTCGATGTTGACAGCATAGATTACCACATCAGCCTGACAGCCACGAACATACCCGTGACATACACTCTGGGAGCGCTGAGCGGTAAAGTTGACGCAGAGCTGGCGATTTCCGGCGTCACGCCTCCGTCAGTGACGGGGAAAGTAAATGTTATCTCCGGATTGTATGAAGAGGAGTTTCTGGAAGAAGACGCCGGATATGTATTACTTTCACAGTTCGAACGGCCGGATTCGTGGGACATGAATGTCGATGTGACGATTGTCTCAAATACCGTAGTCAGAAACAGCGACATGGACGCCGAGTTCAAAGGCTCTGCAAATGCGCGCCGTATCAGAGGGCTATGGTCTTATGTGTACAATCTCGAAGTGATTCGCGGCCGGGTCTTTTTGCCGGCCAGCACGTTCCGCCTGGATGCTGGAGGGACAGTTGTGAATGATGATTATTCAATCAATAATCCAAACCTCAATTTGATCGCCCGGAGAAAAGTCCGTGTGCCCCAGCTTGACATCGCCGAAAGCGGCTCTCCAAAAACGCGCCAGGTGGATGCCGTTATCCAGGTGACCGGCACGCTGGATAAGCCGATAATCAGCTACTATGATGATCCATCGATCAATGATAGAGACAAAATTAGCCAGGACCAGCTCTATGAATATCTGGCGCTTGGATTTCAGCTTGACACGCGCCAGAGTGGATGGCAGGCGGCCGGTGAAAGCGCTGTTGAGGGCGCCGCCTCGGCGCTCAGCGCCAGTTTAACCCGCGCAGGTGCGCGGACTATCGGAGTGGAAACATTCGATATAAATCCCGACCTTGACGTGGAGCGGACAGAGGTTACTCTCGGACTGTATCTCTCGCCACAGTTGTATACTTATGGCAAGTCAGATATCGGAGTCAGCGGGCAGGAAGTCGGTTTTGAATACTATATTGGCAGGCATCTTTTGCTTCAAGGCCGGCGTGACGAGGACGATCATTACTTTTTCTTCTTGCACTGGGGCCTGGATTGGTAACCATGTCTGTTTCAAAAGCCACACACAGCGCCCTGGCCGCTGTCCTGCTGCTGGCCGCTGGCTCACTGGCGCAAACGGTGATTGACAGGGAAACTCTGCGCTGGATAAACCAGGAGCCAAAAATCACGCGCATTGAAATAACCGGCAATGAGTATTTCAGTGATGCGAAAATTAAGAAGATTCTTTTCAGCCGGGAGTACGGTTTTTTTTCCAATATAAAAAATTCGCGTAACGTTCGATTGCGGCGTGAAACACTGGTGCGTGACACGTCAGCCATCAAAGGGCTTTACCTGCAGCATGGGTTTCTCGCGGTCCGGGTGACCGAAATTTTTGAGCGGGAGGAAGATACCAGCGCAATTATCAAGATTGATATTTCCGAGGGCGCTCTTTTCCGCTTGGGCGCGCTGAAAGTGAACGGTGAGGTCCCCCAGGAGTTTGCACGCCAGATCGGAAACGTGATCAAGGACTTTAAGCCCGGCCAGCCGGTCAGCCCTTTTCGGCTGCGCCAGATTACGAGCCAGATCAAAGAGATATTCGCTAATAACGGCTATCCATACGCGCGCATCGGATTTCGGGCCGACACCTCGCTCTCGTCAGATTCAGTCCGGGTTGAATTCGATCTGGTGTCCGACTCACTGGTCCATTTCGGGAATGTGCGAGTGCAGGGCGCCGATTTGTATGGCGAGCATGCGGCGCTGCGTGAACTGAAAATAAAACCGGGCCGTCTGTATCGCAGGCGCGACATACAAGATTCCCAGCGCCGGCTTTTGCGTTCGGGGTATTTCACCACAATCCAGTTGCGCGCCAGTGACAGCGCGGCGCTCGGGACCGCGTACAACCGTTACCGGCCTGATTTTTCACTGGCAGTGAAAGAGCGTAATGCGCATTTCGTAAATATCCGCACCGGCGTGGCGCCGGATTCGATCCGTGACTTTGTGGGTGAATTGCAACTCGGCATTGGCAAACGGAATATGTTTGAGACACGACGGCTCGAAACGAGCGTGAACGGCGTCTTCGCTTTTGAAGGCAGGGCGGTGTTGTCCTATTCCTTTGGCGCGCGGTACTTTGAACCGTGGTTTTTGGGTTTTAAGGTCCCTCTTTCGCTCTCGGCGGAATTTGAACCGGGAGTGAGATCGCAGATACAGCCGTTTCGCGTACAGCGCTGGCGAATTGATGTGGAAACTATCTGGCAATCGAACGTTCGACGCCGTTTTGTTACCGGAGCGCAGTACGAAAACGTGGACATATTTAATGTGGATTCCTCCGCCGCCTTTGATCCTTCAAAAGTGGCGGGTATAACGATCCGCCGCAGACTGTTCGCGGCCTATCGGCGCGACACGAAAGATGACATTTTTGTCCCGAAGCGAGGCGCTGTCGTTGAGGCCAAACTTGACTATTTCGGCGGTATACTCGGCGGGGATGTAAGTTTCTTTCGCGTCGAAGCCGGCTGGTCAAAATTTCAACCGTTCTGGAAAAACATAATTCGCGCTTCGAGAATCAAGTTCGGTTTTGCCGAGCCGCTGGGTTCGGATGATGAAGTGCCCAGTATCGACCGTTTCTTTATCGGCGGCGCAAGTACGATTCGCGGGTTTTCAACCCGGGAACTGGGACCCGGCGGTGGACGCGGTGAGTTTTCAGAGGGCGCTGAATTTTATATCATTTTTAATCAAGAACTCCGAATTCCGATCTACGGAAGATTCTGGGGAGAACTTTTCTTTGACGCGGGCAACGGCTGGCGGGGCTTGGATGATCCCAATATTTCCTTTAATGGGGCCGCCTATTCTTACGGCATCGGCGCACAGTATCACTCCCCGGCCGGGCCGCTTCGGCTTGACTATGCCCGGCGGGTCCGGACAAAAGGGATTACCAACATCCCCGGTCCCGATGACCGCTTTCACTTCACCATTTTATATGCATTCTGAGAAATTAATTTTGAGGTTAATTGCGGTTCGTCTGAAATTGAGTTCTGGGGTCCGCCGAAACCTCCGGGGTCCTCTCGAATCATTCCCTTGACTTCCCGGCCCGGTGGAATATACTTTGAAAGCCGGGAGAAGCAGGCGACAGCCATGCGCTAAGCTCCTGTTGACTAACAGCCTGCGCGGGGTTTGTTGCTGTGAGTTGTTCGGAAGAATGACTGTTTTGCGCCAGGCCCGGTGAGTTTGCCGGGGACAGACAACGCCATAAACGTTTTCTACGGCGATAACTCGATAACTATAGAGGGACATGAGTTTGAAAAGTATTTATTTGGACAACAACGCGACTACACCAATCGCGCCGGAAGTTATTGAAGTGATGTCTCAGATCATGACAGAGACATTCGGCAATCCGAGTTCGCTGCATGGGGCTGGCCGGGACGCCAAAGTGGCTATGGAAAACGCTCGAGAGACCTGCGCTGATATACTGGGCGCAGAGCCCTTCGAGATCATTTTCTGCGGCGGCGGCACCGAAGCTGACAACATCTGTCTGAAGGGAGTCGCACGTGCGCTAAGACATAAGCGCGAGAAGATAATCGTCACGCCGATCGAACACAGCGCCATTCGCCAGTCAGCCAAAGAGCTGTCGGACGAGGGATTTGATGTGCAAAATGTTGAGGTTACCAAAGAAGGAATTGTGACACCCGAAGCGCTGGCCGAACTTGTTGATGAGAACACGTCTTTGGTGTCAATCATGTACGCCAACAATGAGATCGGCGTGGTGCAGGATATTCCGGCGCTGGTGAAAATTGCGCATGCCAGAGGTGCGCTGTTTCACACCGATGCGGTGCAGGCGTTTGGCAAAATTCCGGTAGCGGTGGACGAATTAGATGTTGACCTGCTGTCAATCTCCGCGCACAAGATCTACGGACCCAAAGGTGTAGGCCTTGTATATGCAAAAGGCGGAGTGAAAATAGCGCCGCTCATTCACGGCGGGACGCATGAAAAAGGCCGCCGCCCGGGCACTGAAAACGTTGCCGGAATTGTCGGATTGGCCAAAGCGATGGAATTGGCTGCGGCCAGAGCCGCCGAGGAGTACAAGCATTATACTCAACTGTCAGAGCGCTTTTTGGGATCTTTGCGCGGGAAGATTCAAGACATCACATTGAACGGCCCGGAGCTGTCGGCAGATCGGATCACACGCACTCCCTCGACCGTCAATCTTTCATTCGCCGGCGCCGAGGGGGAGGCAATAATTCTTTCTCTTGACCTTGAGGGGATCGCGGTTTCGTCGGGTTCAGCCTGCAGTTCGGGTGCGACAGACCCCTCGCCGGTGCTATTGGCTATCGGACAGACACCGGAGCTGGCCAAAAG
>JADFNA010000086.1 GCA_022563625.1 Candidatus Zixiibacteriota bacterium | reverse complement strand
GAGATCGCTGTTCACGGCGGCGACTCCATTGATGAACCAGGGCTGGCTGGATGCCGGCACCGGCGCGCTTTTATACCAACGGGATTGACGGGTAACGCGGACGCCGAATTCGTCCAAAGATTTCACTGCCGCCACACAGGTTTCCAGCGGCGAACCGTAGGCTGACGGAAGGTTAGAGCCAATACCGATTAAGATCAGGTCATGGGGCTTGATGCCATAAATACTTGTTTGCATCGCTGGAATACTCTAAACAAGAAAGCTAATGAAAACATTGGTCGTTAATGACCATATTAGGGAATTTACCGCAATTCATCGCGGTGTGCAGGTAAGGAATAACAAACAATGAGCTTTTATCCGCAAGAACGGATCGGATTGTTTATCGATGGGGCTAATTTATATGCGACGGCGCGGGCCCTGGGTTTCGATATAGACTACAAACGATTGTTGGAATATTTCAAAGCCGAAGGGCGTTTTATTCGCGCCATGTATTATACGGCCCTGTTGGAAGATCAGGAATATTCTCCCATACGCCCCCTCGTCGACTGGCTTGATTACAACGGTTACACCATGGTCACCAAGCCGACCAAGGAATTCACCGACTCCACCGGCCGGCGCAAGGTCAAGGGAAACATGGATGTCGAAATCACCGTCGACATCATGGAGATGAGCAAGACTCTCGACCATGTGGTCCTGTTTTCCGGCGACGGCGATTTCCGACGCTTGGTGGAGGCGGCTCAGCGCATCGGCGCGCGCGTCTCCGTGGTCAGCACCATTCGCTCGCAGCCATCCATGGTGGCCGACGAACTCCGCCGCCAGGCGGACGTCTTCATCGACCTGTTTGACATAAGGTCGTCCATTGAGCGCGATGTCCCCCAACGCGAGGAACCCCCGGTCATCGTCGCCCAAGGCTAAAACCTTAGTCGCCCATGAGTTCGTTTGACGAACCAGAGCGGGATTGCCCGCTATGCCCGAGGCTTGTCGATTATCTCGGCCAGGCGCGCTTCGCCCATGCGGATTGGCATAATGCCCCGGTTCCCGCCTTCGGCCCGCTCGATGCGCGCCTGCTCATCGTCGGGCTGGCGCCGGGCATGCGCGGCGCCAACCGCACCGGCAGGCCCTTCACCGGCGATCATGCGGGCGACCTGCTCTATGAGACCCTGGGGCGTTTCGGTTTCACCGCCGGCGCCTATGGCGCCGACCCCGATGACCGGCTTTCCCTGATCGATTGCTTAGATTCGTGGGTGTAGTGTGGTCGACAAGACATGAATCTGATCCACCATTTGTGCCCATTGGAGTGCAAAACAGAGTGGATTAGAGTGAACTAGATTAAACTAAACAGAAGATGGAATTCGTTGTCAGATTTAGTGTTATCACATAATCCGTGGGCTTGCAATGATTTACGAAAATTGGCCAGAAAGACCACAGGGCTCCTGACCTACCGGAATGTTTATGAGTGTGGCCGGGCTAGCGTTTGCGCCGGGGAGTTCTTGGGGGATTGTCTGAATCTGTTTGGCCGGAGTCATCAGCGGAAATCTCAGGGCCGATGTCGATCATGGTTTCTTTTCCGGCATAGGGGATCGAGCGGGCAACTTTGAGTGACAGCAAGCGCTGAGTGACATCGCGAATCTGCATCGCGGATTTTTCGACAATTTCCAGCTTGCGGCGAATATCCGGATCAAGGTTGTCAGATTGCATCAGGATCAACTGGACATTACCCAGCGCCGCGGTCAGTGGATTGTTTATTTCATGGTTGACTGTCACGGCTGTTTCCATAACCGCCTTGAGTCTCGCTCGATCAATCTCCTCACGAACAGCCCTGCGAGCGCCCGGCGCTTCGAATGAATCACTCGAATCCACCACCACAGTCATAGCGATCGCCGCCGCCAGAGATTCGAGAAACTCGTCCTCATCGCTCAGCTTGCCGTGCCCCGGTTTTGTCCCCAGCGCGGCGCCAAAGACGACTCCCTTGCGCTGAAGTGGAAGAGTAAAGGCCGAAAGCGGATTGTCTCCTCCAAAAGTCACATAGGCCGAGCGCAAATTGCGTTTTCGCCGCAGTGTCTCGAACAGGTCGCTCTCCAACTCATCAAGAACGGCCTTTTCAGAATCAGAGACGGCATAGCCGACATTCAGCGCCGATTCGCCAGTCTCGGAAAAGAGTATGATGCGTCCGGCGCTGAGTTCGAGCAAAGCGCAGGCCCCTTCCAGGGCATTCTCAACACTGGCCGTAAGATCATCCCCGGCGGCCCCGGACAGGGCCAGGCGCCGCAATATCTCAAAGCGGCGGGCGTAATTGCCTGCGGGGCTTTCTGATTTGTTTGTGTCCACTACAATTTCTCAGGCATAGAGAATCTTATCAAAGTCGATCAATATGTTTATCCTGCTGAATTAACTGGCTAATCTGGCCCGGATAGGTCACTTGTGACTAACGGCGGCGCCATCCGGCTGGTATGTGTAATGTTGTTGAACGCAAACAAATGCGTTGCTGCCAGAGTCCTGAGCAAGCGCCGTGCCTCTTTTTCGCCTCAAGAAAATGCCGCTTTCGACTCTCTGGTCGTAGTAATCCGGGCAAGTATTTCGCCTGATTCTCCGGTAAAACCGGTGAACCACCCTAATGAAGCCACCTGCGTCGGTTTTGGCAAGCGCATATGCTATTGATGCAAGAACCGATCACAGCCGATTGCGCAATTTTTTGCGTTTTCGCGGTCCTATTTTCAGGGCCGAATGGGGTGGGCCTTGACAGACTGGCGCCCCGCCCCTAGTTTCATTCCTCTCGGAGCGCTCCCCGAGGCGAGTAAACTCGCTGGCGCGCTTCCGGTTTCATGCTAGGCGGCAAACCTGTCAGATAAGAGAAAGCATGTCAGCTAGCGAAATGCACGACAAATGCGGACTATTCGGGGCCTTTGGAGTTCCGGACTCCGCTCAGGTGACCTACTTTGGTCTGTATGCGTTGCAGCATCGCGGCCAGGAATCGGCCGGGATTGTCAGCTCGGATTCCAAGAGCATTCATCTGCATCGCGGGATGGGACTGGTCAATAGAGTGTTTCGTGATCCGCAGACAATTGAGCGTCTTCCCGGTAACAGCGCCATCGGCCATACGCGCTATTCCACCACCGGCGCCTCATCGCTAACCAACATCCAGCCGTTCTTGATCACCTATCGCCAGAAAAAACTGGCGATTGCGCATAATGGCAACCTGACCAACAGCCGCACACTGCGCACTGAACTTGAAGCAGACGGCGCGATATTCCAGACAACTTCTGACACTGAAATAATTCTGCATCTGGTGGCGCGTTCAAAAAAGGAGCGGCCGCTGGAGTCTATTTGTGAGGCGTTGAAGCAGGTCAAAGGGGCGTTTTCGCTGGTGTTATTGACAAAGGATTCACTTATCGCCGTTCGTGATCCGCAGGGATTTCGGCCGCTGGCCCTGGGGCGGCTGAAGGATGGATATGTCGTCGCCTCCGAAACCTGCGCGTTCGACCTGGTCGGGGCCGAGTATGTGCGCGAAATCGAGCCGGGTGAAGTACTGGAAATAAAGAAAACCGGGACCGAATCGGTCAAACCGTTTGCTAAGGCCAAACACGCTTTTTGTATTTTTGAATACATCTATTTTTCGCGGCCCGATTCCAAAATCTTTGGTGAGAATGTCGACAAAGTGAGCCGCCGTCTCGGGCGCCAGTTGGCGCTGGAACATCCTGTCCAGGCGGACATCGTGATCGGCATCCCCGATAGCGCAAACACGGCCACGCTCGGCTATTCCGAGGCATCCGGCATTCGTTTTGAAATCGGTTTGATTCGCAATCACTATGTCGGCCGAACATTTATCGACCCCGAGCAAAACATCCGTGACCTGGATGTGCGCGTGAAATTTAATCCTGTGCGCGGTGTTCTCGAGGGGCGCCGGGTGGTCGTCGTCGATGATTCAATTGTGCGCGGAACGACTTCCAAGAAGCTGATTCAGATGATTCGCGATTGCGGCGCAACTGAAGTGCATTTCCGCTCCTCGTCGCCTCCGATAATTTCGCCCTGTTATTATGGGATTGATATGCCAACGACAGAAGAGTTGATTGCCAACGACAAATCAGTTGAGGAAATCCGCGCTTACCTCGGCGCAGATTCGCTGGGGTATCTTTCGGTTAAGGGTATGCTGGGAATGAACAGTTTGCCTGAAGAAAATTATTGCGTGGGTTGTTTTACCCGTGATTACCCTGTCCCGGTGGAAAAGCGCAACGGCAAGCTGTTCCTCGAATAGTATTCTTGTAGCAACATTCTCTAAATAATGTTTCTTATCCAGTGACAATCTAGCGAGAGCCTGAAAGCTAATAACCGTCAATGCGCTTTAGCATAATGACACTTGCCTCTGCGTTCGTGATAGCTCTTGCGCTATACTTCGGCGCGCTGAAAAACATCTCAATTTCGGGCAAACGTAAACGCGGACTGATGCTCATGCTGGCTGTCATTTTGACAATAGCCGGAAGTGTATTGGCGATTATCCAGGGCCCGGAAATATCACGTGAGCTTGAAATACACGCCTGGCCGAGCGTTGCCGGGCAGGTGACCGCGACAGCAGTGACAGGCGAGCGGGCGTCTATGCCGCAGGTGAGTTATACCTACACTGTTAATGACTCCACCTATGACAGCAGGACCGACCTGAACATGCCCGGCTTTGGCGGCCGCGGCTTTCGCAAGCAAACAGCCAGGCGAGCGTTGATCAAATATCCAACAGGCTCAGAAATTGTTGTCTATTACGACCCGGACAATCCTTCGCTGTCCACTCTGCGCAGGGGGTTCCGCTGGGCGCCTCTGGCGAGAATGTCTTTTGGAGGGATACTGTTTGCTTTCGGAATCGCTCTGTCGATTGTTCGATTCAGGAGAGTTTGAGTTTTCCAATCGAGAAAACTACGAATCCGGTCCCTCGGATTTGTAAGAACAATAGGAGTAACTATGCGTAAGTCACTAACCTGGCAAATTTCGCTCTTTTTGGTCTCAGTAATCCTGGTGTTTTCCGGATGCGGCAAAGGAGAAACACTGACGGACAAAGTAATTGAGTTTCGCGCCGCCAAGGACGCCGGAGATTATGAAACCGCCAAAAGGTATATGGTGTCCGATGCCAGAGTTTGGTATGAGGAAAAAACGGGTGAAGGCATGCCGTACACGCTTGGAGCGGGCGCCTGGAAGTCGTGGGACGATCATTTCAATTCCACAGGCGGGACCGGAGACTGGACAGTTGAGGGCAATTCTGTCTGGGCGATAGCGACTGAATCAAACGACTATTTTCGCCTGCTAGAGCGCGAGACGATTTCGCAATACCGGATCACTTATTTCTTCAACGAACAGAAAAAGATAACCGGCTATATGATATCAGCGGCGTATCCCGGACAGGAGAGTCCGCCGAAAGTTGATCGCTTTGATGAATTCGAGGCGTGGGTTCTGGAACATCATGCAGATGAATGGGAGTATCTGCGGCCCGGTGGTAAACTCGATCCGAGCGTTGATCGGGCGCCGCGCACGCGCGTCTTACTAAATCTGTGGCGCGCTGAAGTTGGCCTTGAAGTAATTGAATGAAACAGTCTTACTGATCAAAAGACTGCCGCCTCGGCTATTTTGACCCAGTCGGCGGGGAAGATTCCGAGTCCCAGCGCCCCGGCGGCGGTGAGCGTGCTCCACATATCCTCGTCGTTGTCTCTGATGTTGAAGTCGCCGGCGTAGATGATGTGCGTTCCCTCGCCCAGGGCGTCGGAGTCCGTTCGAATCAAGGTCGCCTCGGCGTCACGCCTCGCTTCGTTCGTCGCGCCCGTGCTGGCCTTGTAGTGAGAATTGTAGATGTAGAAATCGGCCGTCGCGTCATACCCCACGGGCCGAAACTGATACCGCAGCACGGGTCGGGGAACATCGGGGAGATCGTTGAAGGCGACCTGGGCGATCAACTGCACCGTCTGCGTGTTGTAGACGACTCCTGGCTTACCGGCACCGGCGGTCGAACCAATCAGCGCGGGTCGGGCGTAGATGCCGCCGTAGAGCCCATCCATAATGGCCTCGAAACCGTTGATGGTTCCAGTGTCCTGCTCCTGCAATAAGAGAATGTCGATCGGCCTGGCGATTCCGCCTGTCGATTCATTGCCAATCTCCTGCAGCACGATGAAGGACTCTATGCGTGGCCCGTCGTTGGTGTTGTAGCTGACTATCCGCAATTGGGCGGAGACCGGTTGTCCGGCCAGAAGGATCAGACAGCCCAGAGCCGCGGCCACCAAGTCAAGGGGCCGGGTCGTCGTTCCCACTGCCTGCCCGTACTGCAATGAGGTCTTCGACCCGAACCACGTTTTCGTGTTCGAGGAGTGCGATCGCTGCGGCCATTCGCTCGGTCATCGGGACCGCGAGGACGCGGTCGGGTTCGTCTAACGTTGCCTCGGCAAAGACGACTTGGAAGCAAGCCGCGCGCCTCGGCGGGCGAAAACATGCCTTCGACCTGCTCGATTTGCTTGCCGCGGTGCGGAAGCTCCCCAGTCCAGCGGTCTCCAGCCCGAAGTCCCTCGGCGGCTGCCCATATTTTGGTGACGCCAGAAAGCTCGGCTAAGTAGAGGTGCTCGACGGTCTCGGCAATCGACCAAGCATCTCGCGGGTTGAAGGCCCCCTGTTCCTCGGTCAGCGACACCGCAGCGTTAAGGACATCGGAGCGCGCGCTCTCTACTGAGGCAACAAGAGTCGTCAGCTCGTCTCGCATGGTCGGCCCGCCTTCTTTCAACTGCCCGGAGAACTAATAAATGGACTGACCAGTCTAGTTCCCATCTCAAGCGCCCCCTGGCTCCCTAGTCACCTGCGGGCAGCGCCCTGTTTACAGCCATCGGCGAACAGCCGCC
>JADFNA010000085.1 GCA_022563625.1 Candidatus Zixiibacteriota bacterium | reverse complement strand
CGCGAACAGTTGTATAAGAAATATCACAAAGCGGGTTATTTCACCTCACCGGAGATTCCGGAAAAAGCCGGGCCGATGACCATGCGCCATGCGATCACCTACTCGCTGTTTGATATTTTCGCGATGTCAACCGATGCAATTCTGTTTGGTGAGGATGTCGCCGACTGGTCCGGCAGGATGATTGAAGAGACCGAACTGCAAAAAAACATGAAAGGCAAAGGCGGAGTTTTTCTGCTTTCAAAACATCTGCAGGACGAATTTGGAAGAGACCGCTGCTGGAATACCTCGCTTGATGAAGCCGGCATCATGGGCCGGGCCATGGGCCATTGTTTCGCCGGGCGGCGCCCGCTGCCGGAAATCCAGTTCCTGGATTATGTCTCACCGGCCTACCAGGTAATAAAAGACCGCATCGCAACCATGTGCCAGCTTTCCAGCGCCCAGTGGCCGCTGCCGCTTGTCCTGCGTGTGACATTCGGCGGTTACAAACAGGGCGCAGGAGCATTCTGGCACTCGGAGTCGAACATGGGCACCTGGATGCAGATGCCCGGACTGATTATCGCCACACCATCGAACGGACGTGACGCCGCAGGAATGCTGCGCACCGCCTGGGCCTGTGATGATCCGGTCCTGTTCTGTGAGTCCGTCGCATTGTACAACCGGCGCGATTGGGAAGGCATACCGCTGGAGACAGAATATCCGCCGATTGATGAACTGATTGAATTCGGCAAAGGCGCAACATATCTGCCGGAGAACAGCGACTGTGCGGTTATCACTTACGGCGCAACAGTAGCCATGTCTCTCAAAGTCGCCGAAAACCTGCGCGCCAAAGGCATAAACATTCGCGTCGTCGATTTGCGCACACTGCGCCCGCTCGACGAAGACCTGATTCGCCAGACAGCCGAAGAATGCGGAAAGGTTGTGATTGTTACCGAAGACCGCTTTATGGGCGGCTGCGGCCCGACAATCGCCTCGGTGATCACCAAAGATCAAACTATTGATGCGCTCGAGGCGCCGCTGAAAATTGTGCATGCGATTGATTCACGAGTGGCTTATGGCGTCGATGGCGACGAAGCCTGCCTGCCGACAATTGAAAAGATAGAAAGCGCGGTTGAGGCAGTTGTAAACTACTAGAGACACGAAATCGACCCCCGGTAGGTCAGGAGGCGCCAGTGGCGCAGCCACCCCTGCGCTCCTGACAAGAGACCTGAACATGGCATACCTGATCACAGATGAATGCACGAACTGCGACATATGCGTGGACCCGTGCCCCAATGATGCGATTTCCGAAGGCGATGATGTGTATGTCATTGACCCGGCCAAATGCACGGAATGCGTCGGGCATTATGACGTACCGCAATGCGCCGATATTTGTCCGGTCGACTCCTGCATAACCGACCTGGGGAATATTGAACCGGAGGTTGATTTGTTGGCGCGAGCAAAATCCCTGCACCCGGAAAAACACATCCCGCCGCAGGATTATCCAACCCACTTCAAAAATTTCGACATCTACAAAGGCGCGTAGCGGCAGTTACGTAGGTCAGAATCCCCAAAGAGAGCGGCAGCTCTCGACGGGTTCTGACATGTTGTATTCTACGCAACGATATTGCTCATTTCAATGGTAGTGGTTATCATCAGGTAGAGAATAGTCGTTCCTTCCAAGTGATAAGGAGAAAACACGATGCACAACACCTCCCCGCGATTGAATATTTTGGCGCTCTTAACTACTCTTGTGTTATGCGCGGACGTCAGTGAAAGTGGTGTTGTAGCTAAGGATAGTTTTCTCGTTAATGATAGCCTTCATGCCTTACCCGTTCCCCGGGGAATTGAAGGGGATTATAGAGGTTTCTTGTTTGTCACCAAGAACTTCATAGGAGGCGGGCTAAGGAAAACCGACAGCATGCCGGTCGTGATGGCGATTCGCCTCGGTGTCGACGGGTGTAAGCAAGCGGGTACATACACGCACGTTTACGACTCAACTGCTGATACCGGGGTGTTCCCTGAGATTTTCTGCAATATCACCCAGGGTACATGGTTTATCAGTGACGGCAAGGTTTTTCTAGCGCCTGGTCCCACTGATCCTGGCAGCGTCTGCGACCCAACGATTGTACCGAATTCATTCATCGTGTTTCCAGGCGGCGGGGAAACAATCGAAATAGGCTTTGGTTTGGTCAAGCTGATTATCCCTCCGGACATTGTAGAAATCGGCGACTCCCTCATACTCAGGCAGGTCCGCTTCGATGTCGATCGCGTAACTGTTTTCCGCCTTGAATTGCTGTCCTTCCCAACTTTGTGTTGCTGTGATCCGGGCGACGCGAATGGTGATGGAAAATATAATATTGCGGACATGATTTTCATTATCGCCAGAATTTTCACCGGCGGACCTGAGCCAGAATGTCAAGATGAAGCAGACGCTAATGGGGACAATATACTAAACATGGCTGACGTTACTTACGGCATCGCGCGACTCTTTACCGGCGGCCCAGCGCCGATTTGTGGAACGACAGGTCTGTAATCCAGAACACGATTTTGTAACGACAAAATCTCAAATCAGTTCCATCTGTCCCGTCGGGTTCGCTATATATCTTGTCAAGATCGGGCGATTAATCGCCTGACGATTTGGCTCGGCAGCGTGGCCCGGACGTTCGGGCCACCCAGTCGCTGAGGAAGATTAGTCACATCAAACTTATTCAGCTGTCGTTGGGTCGATGATTGCGCTGATTTGTGAGATTTTGTTGGCGGGGAAACCGGCCTTCTCGGCGTGTTGGCGAATGAGCTCTTCATTTGGCGCGATGTAAACGCAATACACTTTGTCGCCGGTGACATAGCTGTGAACCCAGCTTATCTGCGGCCCCAACTCCCGTAACACGTCACAAGACTTGGCCGCTATGGATTGGAGTTCGTCTGAGCTTAAGTCGCCCACTCTTGGTATTTCGCGTTCGATTAAGAATTTAGGCATGATCATGTCCTTTTTTACCGGGTGATTGTTGACAGCGATTCCCCGTATGAAAACAAAGCGAATACTGTCTATTCATTTCAATATTCCAGATCTACACTTTCAGGCCGAAGTTTTAGAGAAAGCAAATTCAAAAGCTGCCTGGACTTCGAAACGCAATCTACATGCCAAAAAGTAGAGTGTCAATTCCCGCCGCCGGAATATATGAATTACAACAATCTGGACTATTCACCCGCCGCGATGTAACTTATCTCCGCCATGCTGGCGGATTATCTCAAATTACTCAGGCCCGCGCACTGGATCAAGAATGTCATTGTTTTCGGCGGGCTGATCTTTGGCGGTCTGGCGCGGGAGCCGCACTCGGCGTTGCTTGCGTTTTATGCCTTTGCCGTTTTCTGCGCCCTGGCGTCGCTGGTTTATGTCGTCAACGACATTTTCGACCGCGAGCAGGACAAACAGCACCCGCTCAAACGCAACCGCCCCATCGCCTCGGGCGCTGTCAGCCCGGCTGGCGCCTGGGCGCTGGCATCGGCGCTTGCGGTTGCGGCGCTGTTCGGGTCACTGGCGCTGGGGCAGAGCTTTGCGATAGTGGCCGCCGCGTATATTGTCCTGAGCTTTCTCTATACTCTGATACTCAAACGCTATGTCATCATCGACGTGATGATAATCGCTATCGGTTTTGTCCTGCGCGCCTGGGCGGGAGCAGTGGCAATTGACGTTCGATTTGACACCGGTTTGTTTGTCTGCACATTTTTGCTGGCGCTGTTTCTCGGATTCGGCAAGCGGCGCCATGAGCTCATTCTGCTCGGCAAAGAAACCGCATCCTCACACCGCCTCAGCCTGAAAAGCTACTCGGCATATTTTCTCGACCAACTGATGGGCATCGTCACCGCATCGGTGGTGGTGGTGTACATCATGTATGTTATCTCACCGGATGTGGAAACCAAACTGGGCAGTGAATATCTGTGGACAACCACTCCGTTTGTGCTTTATGGCGTTTTTTATGGCGACGATTGCTTCAGGGTTTTGGTTGTCCAATTCAAAAATAATCGGCGAAGAGGGTATACCTTCCCCAAAGATGGAAAACCTATTCCTTACGTTACATCGCGAATGGAACGACTCAAAATCATATCTATTAATAATACTAAGACGGATTGGCCTAGTCATCTCAATTGGAGTGGTGATATTCTTGGCGAGCGGGGAGATAAACTTAATATTAGCGGGATTGGTGGAGTATGTTCTTAGTGCGGATCCAGATTCGCCCTTGGGGAGCTTAGGGGCACAATTGGCGGAAAATTCAGCTGAAATAGCGCTAGAAAGCTATGTCCAGAGGGGCACAATGATATTTTGGCGAATTTATTCATATTTAATGGGTGGAATAATCCTCTTCTTTATGTTCGTCTTTTTGCGGCAATTTCGAGTTTCCAGTAGAAAGCTATGGTCAGAATTGATGCGACCAATTCTGCGGGAATTTGGTATGTCCTTGCCTAAAAAAGTATGGAGAAATCTATCAAATCCAAAGTTGATCTTCGCGGGAATAATATTAGGTATAAGCACTTCGATCCGAGTAATCGGACCCGCTGCGGGGGGTTTGGTTGCAATATATTTGATATACATATGGAGGCACTACTCAGTAGCCACCATCATCGCGTATTTTTCCGTGGGGGCTCTGGTAACATACGTTTCTTGGCCATTCTTATGGCAAGCGCCTTTTTCCAGGTTCATTGAAAGTTTAAGCTTGACGACTAACTTTCCCTGGGAAGGGAAAGTGCTGTTTGATGGGGTTTTATATAGTTCGACAGAACTTCCCAGCATGTACCTGCCAACCCTCCTACTGCTTCAATTTACCGAACCGACCGCGTTACTCTTCCTAGGGGGATTGATTATCGCCATTTATTTTGCAATCACGCGCAGAAAGAATATTCCAGGGACTTTCATATTATTACTATGGTTTTGGATGCCAACTCTTTATACCATCATCACCCGACCGACGGTGTATGATAATTTTAGACAGTTATTATTTATCGTTCCACCGATATTTGTTTTTTCTGGAATCTTTCTTGATAGCATTTATCATAAATTAAAACACAAATGGATTTTTGTTCTTATTATCGCAGGAATAATCACTCCTGGCGTTTATTCTTCGGTAAAATTGCACCCATACGAATATATTTACTATAACAGGTTTATCGGGGGTCTCGAAGGAGCTATTCAAACTTATGAGCTTGATTACTGGGCAACCTCCTATAAAGAGGCAATGGAATATGTGAACCTGATCTCCAAGCCGAAGGCGAGAATCATAGTTTGGGGAGCGCCCAGGATTGCAAGTAATTACGCACGTGATGATCTAAGTATTCAGAGTTTCCTTGAACTTGCGCCTGGGAACTATAATCAATATGAGTATGGAATCATATCAACAAGACTGATTGGGGACACAATTGCTCAAATTGAAGGCGAGGACGTTTTTCGCGTAGCAAGAGAAAACGCTGTATTCGTGACTGTCAAAAGAATTTCCGACTAATTGGCATGATGAAACCAACAGGATCACATTGGAGAGATGCATGATAGAAACAAGTATGAATCCAACAATTTATCTCAGCGAAGCCTAATAAATGGCTTCATATTTTGTGTACGCGCAGAAGGCAAATGGGAGGTGAAAGGAAAAGCGTTATAAGAGTGGTTGCTCACCTGGGCAACTGTATGTAGTGAGGAAAAATTAGTAAGTATTTAATAGAGTGGCTGCCTTCAGAACATGGGGGGGATATCATCTGGGGGAAAGTTCTTGCCCAAATTTATCTACGCCATCCATTCTCTGGACGGGCGCCTAAAAAATAAATAATATTTAGTAGTAACCTGTATCTGTGTTATATTACGTTTTTCAAGAATCGGTCGTTTATTGCTCCCAAGATGAACGGCGAGCAGATGTTTATAACTTAAACCAAAACAAATGAACCATTGATTTATGCAGGTATTTTTTCAGACTAGACACTGAGCCAAGGCGATTAATGATCATAATACTTTTTCTTTTATTGGTAGGCTTTTACTGGTCGATCACATTTCTATTAATTTTCAAATTGGTCAGGAGGCGGGGACATGAAACTTCGCTGGCGGAAATATTCATGTTGAGCGCACTAGCCTTGGGTGTGGAAATAGTAATCATCACTGAGGGATTGAGCCTATTCTCTGCGATTACCGAGATGAACGTGCGGGCGGGATGGAGTATCGCGTTCGTTTTTACTGCCGGTGTAAGTATTCGATCTGTTCTGAATCAGGCGAATATATTACCTAAATTATTGCAAGAAATAAGGGCGGAGATAAATAAATTATTGAAAAGTGGTTGGGCCTTGAAACTCATTGTAGGGATTCTCATATTGCAAGCCGCGGTTCTATTAGCGATCATATTTATTTATCCGATTCCGAACGACTACGATTCTATGACCTATCACCTAGCACGTATTATTTATTGGGATCAGCAGGGAAACCTTGCGCATTTTGCCAGCCACGATCTACGCCAAATCACCTTTCCGCCATTTGCAGAATACGCTTTATTGAATGCAAGGTTTTTGATGGGGAGCGATAGTGTTACAAGACTCATTCAGTGGTTTTCAATGGTTGTCGCGATGATAGGAGTCACTGAGATTACAAAAAAACTTGGGGGAAATTCGCTTCAAAGGGCGATGTCTGCCTTATTGACTGCTTCAATTCCTATGGGCATTATGCAGGCAACAACAACCCAAAATGATTATGTGCTTGCAGCCTGGACAGTATGTTTGGTAGTGTTTGGGTTGGCTACATTACAAAACATTAGCAATCCATGGTCAGTTGGCGCAGTGGGAGTAGCATTGGGGCTTATGATGCTGACCAAAGGCACAGGATATATTTATGCACTTCCCTTTGGGATTTGGTTTATCTATCGGATGCTGCGCACATTTGGCTGGCAACA
>JADFNA010000084.1 GCA_022563625.1 Candidatus Zixiibacteriota bacterium | reverse complement strand
GAGACTTTGAAGTAGGTTACAACGCTGCAGTTCTGAAACTATTGTCCTCCCAATCCATCGGCTTAAATCAGGAGGTAGTTCAATACCCGCTGAATCACTGAAACCACGAAAGTCATCAGCTAGTTTTTCCAGAAGCCGAAAAAAGAATTCAGGTGCAGAAGTAGCCAGTGATGGTCTACAGTTATGATCGTTCCACCAACGATCGAAAAGTAGATTTGCATCAACAATAAATTCCTGAATAACTATCTCGACAACGCTCTCGCTTTGAACAAGACGCCTGGCAGTCTCAGTCAAGCTCTTACTGACGTACCGAATAACCTCTCCTTTGAACGGAAAGAACTTATTATCTATTTCATGTCTCATGTTGCCATACTCTATGAAAGAGCAGAATACTGCAAGACAAGTAGTTTCTTTCAAAATAAATTCAGCATGACGATTCTCAAACTTGGTTCCACTGTCGTGCAGATGCGTGGAGATGCGCTTGGACAACCCAACGGCAAATGCAGCGAATTTGCGAGCTCGGAATTTTGTTGCCATTTTCTTAAACAAGCATATATCCTTGGATTCATTTGATTTGTCTCATTTTGATTGCCCTATTCTTATGAATCCAAATATAGTGCTAATTCAAACCAGCGCCAAGAAGATTCTTCGCTTCGCTCAGAATGACATTTGATGGAGTTCCCTCGGGTTTCTTCGTCCGCCTGGCGGCGGACTGCGGAACCCAAGCTACGGATTGGTGGGGGTATGAGAGGGACCATTCGGGCAGTTGACAAACCACGCTTGATGCGCGCATCTTACCAGTCGAATAATCCTCACCCAAAAGGGGAATTGAAAAGACCATGAAAACAAAACTAATTACACTCATACTGGCGATTATTATGACTGGCACACTTACACTTACAAAATCCGCTGAGGCGGCGACGACTTTGACTATGGACGGCGTACGGCAGGCGCAGGAGCTTCTGGTCGAAGAGGGTCTCGGCGGCTGGCTGCTGTATGACTTTCACGGGCACAACAAAGTTGCGGTCCGGTTTTTGGGGCTGTCCGGGGTTGTGACGCGACGCTCATTTTACTTTATCCCGGCCAAAGGGGACCCTGTCGGCTTTGTGCATAATATTGAGCAGGACAAATTTGTCGATTTGCCGGGCAAGAAGATCAAGTATTCCAGCTACAAAGTTCTCGAAAGCGCTCTTCAAAGCGAGCTCGGTTCGGCTCTGGGAGCGGCCGGTGGAATCAAAATCGCTATGGAGTACTCTCCCAAAGGGCGGCTGCCGTATATCGGCATTGTTGACGCCGGGACAGTCGAGCTGATTCGCTCATTCGGTTATGAGATTGTCACATCGGCCAATATTGTTTCGTCTTTGCAATCGCGTTTGTCAGCCGAACGACAAAAACTGCATATTGAAGCCTGTAAAATCAATGTACAGGTTAAAGATGAAGCGTTTGATTACATTCGAAAAAAATTGACCGCCGGTGAAAAAGTGTTCGAATATGAAGTGGCGCAGTTTATTATGAAGCGCTATGCCGAAGAAGGAATGATTGCCGATCATTATCCGATTGTGGCGATCGACGGCTGGGCGGGTAATCCGCATTATGAGCCGCCGGAGCATGGATCGAATGAAATCAAGTACGGTTCGCTGATATTGATGGACATGTGGTGCAGGCATGATCGTTTTGACGGTGTGTATAGTGACATGACCTGGATGGCCTATGCCAACGGCCCGGGGTTTGAAAAAGCGCCGGATAAATATGT
Source organism: Candidatus Zixiibacteriota bacterium (assembly GCA_022563625.1). Lineage (GTDB taxonomy): Bacteria > Zixibacteria > MSB-5A5 > GN15 > JACZUZ01 > JADFNA01. The sequence continues at coordinate 5,201 of JADFNA010000084.1, read as the reverse complement.
TGAGCTGTTTGGCTATGTGCTGGACGCGCAGATGGCGGCTTTTAATTATCTCAAAGATCAGTTCGGTACCGGCGAGATGTATGGCTGGAAAGCTGATGACGTGTCGCGCAAAGTTATAACGGACGCCGGTTACGGTGAGAAGTTCACGCATCGCACCGGACATTCAATCACCGCTGATGTGCATGGCAGCGGCCCGAACATTGATAATTTGGAAACCGAAGACCAGCGAAAGCTATTGGTTGGGCATTGTTTCTCACTGGAGCCTGGGATTTATGACATTGGCGCCGGGTACGGTTTCCGTTCGGAAATCGATGTTTTGATTACCGAGGACGGCCCGGTTATCACTACTACTCCCTATCAAAAAGAGTTGCTACTCTTGTTTGATAATTCGCCCGAGAAGTGATTTGTCACATCTATGTATGTCAGCGTTGAACGAATAGCCGAAGCTGAAGGGCTTTTGGACACCCTAAAGAAATCAGTCTGGACGCTCCGCTGACCGAGGACGAGTTGGACTTTATCCGCAGCACGCAAAAAAACGGGCGCAAACATGATGTCACTCTGCTGATTTACAATTCCGCCGGTGAGATTGCCGTGATGAACAAGCACGGTTATCCGTCGGAGTTGTTCCGCCCGCCGTCGGGCGGACTTGAACCGGGTGAGTCGCTTGATCACGGCTGCAAACGCGAGGCGCTGGAGGAAACCGGACTTGAAATTGAATTGAATCGTTATATTTTGCGCGTGAGTGTCAGTTTCACTTCACCGACACGAGTCCTGCCCTGGGTGACACATGTTTTCACAGCCGATGCGCTGACTGAAAAAATTGAACCGCGAGACACCAAAGAAATCCGCAAGGCCAAATGGGCGCCAATGAGTGTGTTTGATGAATTCCGCGAAAACATAAAAACATATGATCGCGGCGGGATACGCTACCGACAGCGGCTGCATGATGAGATTTTGAAGGTCTTGTGACAGAATTTTACTATTTGGCAAGCTTTTTTGCAGAAATCTAATGAGATTTTCGCCCATTATAAGCCGTATCTCTCTTGGCGAAAAGCTGGCGTTTAGTAACGCTTCTGTTAGTTCGTTTAAGCGCGCCGCGTCGATAATGCACCTGTCACCATCAAAATCTGAACCTAGCGTCACATGATCAATTCCAACAAGATCCACTACGTACATAATCGATCGCACTATTGCTCCAACATCGTCTCCGCACACGGCTCCACGCCAAAACCCTATACCTATCAGCCCACCTTGTTCACAGATTAGCAATGCGTGTTTGTCAGAAATATTTCTCTTTCTATTACATACACCCTTGATGCCGGTATGTGAGACTACTACTGGTTTTGTAGCTATCTGTAGAACTGCATCGATAAGCGAATCTGAAGCGTGTGCAAGATCAACGATGATTCCCAGTTCCTCCATCCGTTGAATACAGCGCTCTCCAAGTTTTGTGATTCCACCTGCTTGGAGGCCGTATGATGAACCACCAATTTCATTGTCAAAAAAGTGTACCAAGCCCATCATCCGATAGCCCATGTGAAACAGTTTATCCAGGTTTTCAAAATTATTTTCGAGTGGGTGCATTCCTTCGAGGGCCAACATTCCTGCTGTAATGGACTTGTCAGATGTTCGCTTCGTCAGATACATATTTAAATCCCGAACGCTTTTGATGAGTGTAAAATTTTCTTCTTTCTTGGCGATGCTTGACAATTCTTCAGACATATAATCTGCTCGGGAAAACAAGCTAAACCACGAGTTGATAGGCCACCACCCCACAACAGATGCCACCGTTAACCAATCCAAACCACTGCGGGATGTGCCCCATTGACTCTTTTTCTTGGGAACCAATGTTGGAACTGAAAAAATCTGCAACGCAACATTTCCTTCTAGAAGTCTAGGAATATCCACTTGTCCAAGAGAATTCTTTTTGGTAAGATTCCGACCCCAGATCAAAGCATCAGAGTGTAGGTCACAGATAGTGAGTGTTTTGTGAAGCTTATCGGCTTGCGCAGAGACTGGTTGCGTTGGAGCAGATGTAAGTGTGGTGGTGAATTGCCGATCGAAGTATTCAGGGACCATAAAATGAGCAATGATAAAAGCTAAGACGAGAAAAATAGAGAGGACTATCGCGATTCGTTTTGCAATTTTGATCATAAACATTTCGACCCTTACATCCACCTCTTAAAAAACCCCAATATCCCCTGGTCCCAGCCAACGCGGTGTGTCACGCCCGGGCGGGCGGTTTGCAGTTCGTCCTTGTGTTCGAGGTACCACTTATGTGATGATATCAGCGCATCTTGATTGGAATACTTTGCTTTCCAGCCGAGTTTAGTTTGAATTTTTTCGGTTGAGACGTAACTGTCCTTGTCGGCGGTGCCGTAAACCCATTTGTAAAGCGGGGAGACGCCGATAAGTTCAAAAAACGCCAGCGCAGGTTTGACCAGCCTGGCCGGAGTTGGCATGACACGCGCGCCGGAATCCGCAAACTCACATAGCGCGCCGACATCCTGGCGCACCTGCTGATAACGCGTCGCGCCAACATTGAAAACGTCATTGGCCAGCTCCGGGTCGAGCGTTGCGGCCAGGCAGATTGCTTCGATCAAGTCAGTCACTTCAAGCAACTGATACTTGTTTAGCCCCTTGCCGATAATCGGTATGCGTTTTCCCGAATCCACCCAGTCGTACAAAATCTGGAACACACCCAGCCGCGCTGTGCCGATAAATGTCTTGGGGCGGATAACCGGGACACACAAGCCCTGATCGCGGAACTCACTGCACAAATTTTCGCCAATGATTTTTGTCTCACCATAGGCGCCAACGCCGACCATTTCGTCTTCCTCGACCAGCGGATGTTTATCCGGGACGCCGTAGACTGCGGTTGAACTGATAAATACGACGCGTTCAACGCCCTGATCACGGGCGATTTCCAGAATGTTTTTGACACCCTCGACATTTGTCGAGTAAATCTCTTTCTTTTTCCAGAGCGGCAGCGCTGCGGCGCAGTGGATGATAATCTCGATTCGATTGTCGCGAATCAGGGATGTCATGGCATCCTTGTCGCGCACATCGACATTGACCAGCAGCGCGTCTGTGGGATACTCATCCGCAAAAAACGGCGCTATGTCATTACAGGCCAAAAATGAGATGCCTTTAGCAGGCAGAGCCTGCGCCAGATGATAACCGAGGAACCCCGCTCCGCCGGTTACCAAGACTCGTTTGTCTTTCATAATCTCTTCAATTTCATTGTGTTAACGATAATGTCACGTTTTTGTAAAGAAACCCGCCAGCGACGGGTAATAATTATAGTATAGGCGAAAAAGGCCGCCCGCCCAAACGCCGAACGGGGTATTTGAGGAGAGAAAATGTGAAACAGGACGCCTTGCCAGGCCGGGTATCTCTTGCATATATTTCTACCGGATTAGAAAATCCAAGATTTCAGACAGCGTCGAACAACATTCACACACAGCGCCGGCCTGATGTCCGGCAGAATCAGGGGAGACAGCATGACAGTAAGAAGACTTTTGGCGTTTACTCTTTCGGCTCTTTGTCTGGGAGTAATGGCGTTTGCGCAAAACGACAAACCGGGCGCAGAGGGCGAAGCGCACCCGATGGGTCCACCCGAGGAGCTCAAGCAGTTTGATTTTCTGGTGGGAGAGTGGACGACTGATATTCAGATTAAAATGACCCCGGAGGGCGAGTGGACAACGTCTCCGGCGACTATGAAATACGAAAAGGGTATGGACGGGTCCTGTATTCGCGGGTCGTTTTCCACCGATTTTATGGGAATGCCCTTTAGCGGACTGGCGACTCTGACCTATCATCGAATGAAAGCTAAATGGCAGATGAGCTGGATAGACAACATGGGCGCGTATCAGTCATTGTACGAAGGAGACTTAAATGACGGCATATTGACGCTGGAAGGTGAGGATTTGGCAATGGGCCAGATAAACCTTGTGCGCGATATCACCACGCTCAAGTCTGACACCGAATTTGACTGGGAAGTGCATTTTTCCGGTGACGGCGGCAAGACGTGGTGGACAACCATGAAAGCGTCATATAAGAAAAAATCATAGCAAGTCCTAAAGCGCCCCTTGGACCCTGTTTTGTGTATAATAACGGCCGGGTGAATCTTTTGTTGAGATTCAACTCCCGGCCGTTATTATATGTGCAATCATGCTTGGATTCAAAAACATTACATTTTTGTCCGCGATATTCTGCGTTGTCGCAATCGCCGCTGTCGGGTTTGCCCGGGACAGCAAAACCTCTGATACATCAGATTCAATCGAGAAGCGAAACGTCTTATCCGCTGAACTTGTAGAGTTATCATTTATGCTCGGTCAGTGGAGCGGGACTGTTGAATCCCGACGCAGTCCGATTGGCGATTTCACTTCCGGCAAAATTGATATGACTGTCAGGCCGATTCTGGATGGCTCGGAGATTGAAACTCGCTATTCCGGAGTAGTGATGAACGGGACCCGCTGGGGTTTTGGGCGGCTCTCGTATAATCCGCGCAACAAAACATTCCAGCGCAGTTGGACTGACAGCCTGACATCAATCACGCTTGTCTCTGTTGGTTCATTCGCCGACAATCAACTGGCGATGAACGGATCCGGCAGTTTTTTTGGCCTGAAATACTTGTTTCGCGAAGTGACGACCAATGTTAGTGACACATCAATGACCTGGCGCGGCGAGATATCTCTTAATGATGGTGAGAGTTGGTTTGTGATGTTAAAGGGTTGGTTCTTGCGGGTTGGGTAGATGGCTTTCGCAGTGATAAGGAAGGACAGTATCAATGAATGCCGCCAAGTTTTTGTACACTAGTTGTTTCTTGCTTTCGATGGTGCTTACAGGAGTCACGGTTCCACGAATGATCTTTGCCGGCGAAAATGAATTAAGATCTCCTGACTTTCTAGCAAAGGTTGGACGCATACAAACATCAAGTAAGGTACGAGCTGGTGCTGGATTTGTCGCTGGCAAAGGCAACGCGATATTCACTGTCGCACATGTGGTCCTCAAAGATACGATGAGATTTTGGCCCTACAGTAGTGACACGTCGTACGCGATCGCGCTGAAATATGTGATTAAAAGTCTTGATCTAGCCGTATTCTCTAGGATTAATGGCGAGTTCAGTGATGGATATGAGTTTGGAGACTTCAATTTGGTGCGGCCAGGTGACAGTATAGTCTATTGGGGTTGGGTAA
>JADFNA010000083.1 GCA_022563625.1 Candidatus Zixiibacteriota bacterium | reverse complement strand
CGGTTGGCGCAATTGTCCTGATAGTGTCGAAGTTACGCGAGTCACTTTTTGCTCATAAACGTGAACGCTATAGAAAGGTGCAAAAATGAAAAGTTCTGACATCATGGTAGTGACAACCGAAAATGTTATGGGCAAACAGGTCACTGAAGTAAAAGGCCTGGTGCGCGGCAACACTATCCGCGCCAGGCATATTGGCCGCGACATCGGCGCTGTGTTCAAAAACATTATTGGCGGAGAAATTAAGGATTACACAAAAATGATGGCCGAATCCCGCGAGCAGGCGCTGGACCGTATGCGTGAAGAAGCCGCCTCGCTGGGCGCCAACGCAGTTGTCATGACCCGCTTTTCCACCAGCTCCATGATGCAAAACGCCGCTGAGCTGTTGTGCTATGGCACGGCGGTTGTAGTTAAATGAGATGAATTGGAATTCTAATTGATAATTCTCTAGTCGTAGTCGAGAAAGGAGATCGGCCGGTGTTCCACCTTGGAAATCGCTCAAAAGTATTCCTAATTATTTTGCTGATTATAGCGTCGAATTGCATGGCTACATCAAGCAAACGGCAAGTGTTCAGAATTGTCGGAATTAGCGGCGGCAATGAGCCTCTCTTCGTCTTCCATGAATCCGCAGTCGGTGGGCGAGAAGACTATCGATTGTTTTTCGTCTTTCTCCTCAAGAAAGGACCCGTAACTCTCCTCGTGCAAGAAACGCATGTCGATTCTGTCGCTCATAACATATTTGAGTCGCTCCCATCCGATAGTCTGTCGTTGTTGGAGTTTGCAGGCGGCGCATTTCGAATTGATAGATTGTCGTCGATTTCATCTCCTATTGGAGACACGACATTCAAGTTTGGCTACCAGTACGATGAACCTCGATTGCATACCGCTGCATATTGGAACAGCAACTGCACAACGGATTGTGTTGATGATCCAATTTTTCAGGGAGCGGATTATGAGAGGATTTACTTGTATAAACAGGGCCTCTACAAGAATTACAATATCGCGAAGGCATACAAGAACTCAGACGCCACCTTTATTGTAGTTCTCACTGAAAATACTATGAGAGCCCATAGTAATGATATGATGAGTGGGGTGCTTGTGTTCAGAAAAACACCAGCTCAATGATGCAAAACGCGGCGGAGTTGTTGTGCTATGGCACTGCGGTTGTAGTGAAATAACGGTCTTAGCAATACACGAGCACAGCATGCTGTGCCCCTACAAAAAACATATCTACCAAGCATGTGTCGCCCTGAGTGAAGCGAAGGGTCTCAGTGGCTGTTTGTATCGGCGTTGAAATGGGTTCGTTTGGTGTATGTTTTTTTCGGGGGGGCTGTTTTCTCTTGATTTTACAATTTTCGCTCAAGACGGATATGCCAGGCGCATTTTGCAGGTGTCAGAAACGAATGGTTCTTGGGCGATTGTGCGATTGGTTGTTTGCGGATGATTGGCATGTGTTTGTCCCCCTTACTAATGCTGGCGTTGGGGAATCTGTGGGTGAATGGTAGTGATTCTGCAAATGAATCGGCAAGCGGCGTTCCAAAAGTCCCCCAGCGCGAAACAGAGAAACCCGTAGAGTACTTGGGTTTCTCACTCGCTGACGCTCATCTCCGAACCCAAGCTACGCAAGTTACTCAACTCTCTTGAAAACTCCGCTCATCTTTGTTTTAGAGCGCCAAAGAACGCTGGGTACCCTAACTAGAGGGGCCACTCTCTGATTGCCTCCCCCGTCGATGACTGTGTGAACTCCGGCGTCGGTGTTGTAATACAGGACAAGAGAATCAGGGAAGAGACTGAAACGATATGGTTCGGTGAATGTAAATGCAGATGAAGCCGATTTGTAAGTAAGGAACAGTGAGTCCGCGGTGACTTCAAATTTCCCTCCACAACCTCTTGAACGTAAATCTGGTGATTCAGAGTATGTAAGGCTTGGCGCTGAATAAGGAAGCTGCAGAGTGAACGACCCGTTTTTCATCCTGAGAACAGATACCCAATAAATTGTGCCGGTAGCAGGTGCAGTTTCTGCAAGCATAGAATCGCTATTCATCTCAAGTTGTACTGTTGTACATACCCACACACCATTAAGCTCAGTCTCTTCGTTGACCTCGTTTCCGACAGAATTGCCCGAACAAGAAAACAGCCAAACGACGCTCAAGAGAAGAATATTGGCGCGAATCAAAACGGGCACTCTTTTCATCGCTGAATTACTCATGCGAGAAATATGCACGGAGAAATAGTTACTGTCAAGAGTTTGGTGGGCGGCAGAACTCCCGGTCTGCCCTTCAATCCGCTTTGAGACATGTAGCTCGGCGTTCCGAAGTCCCGCATCGCGGGACAGCGAATCCCGAGGAGTTCTGGGGCTTTCACTCGCTGGCGCTCATCGCCGGACTCAAGCTACGCAAACTTCCTGTGTACAATTCGCCCGAGATTTGTTATAATGTCAGATTGAAAAATGACAACCGAAATTTACCAACGGAAGGATGTCCGGTGAACATACCAGAAGACACTTACAGGAAACTAGAGGAACTCATCACTAGCGCAGACAGTCCGGTCGGGATTGACGCGAAGAAAACCCACATTCTGATATTGCACAAATTGACGGAGATTGAAAGAAAACTCGACAGTTTGACTGCGGAACAAGAATAGCAGTGATTGATTTCCACTTGACCCGCCCGGTTGATGTGTTGGTTTGTGGGCAATAGGCGCTGACGACCTTGCGGAAGTTGATGTCGGTAGAGTGGGGGAAATTTCACTAATCCCGCAGCAAGAGTCGGTGCGCCAGAGCAGACTTTCACTTGCCGCGGCGATTGTTGTTGGCGTTCATAACCAGCGCAATCGCCGGACCGAGAGCAACGCCAATCCCAATTCCGAAACCCATGTTGTCATATGCTGCGCCCAGAGCAGTTCCAATACCAATTCCGATAGCGATTCCGACACCCAGAAATTTACCAAATGGATTGTCCTTTTTTTTCGTATTGTCATGGCAATCATTCATACGTTTCTCCTTCTCGTGAATAAGCAAATCAACATGGCCCCGGTATTACATACGTCGAAGTGAGCGGAAGGTTTGCAAGCGAAGGGGACCAATCTCCTTACGACTTCGATAATCTTTTTCAGGTGCAATTCTCTGCTCTTATCCATTCATGCCAGACCAACTTATCCCCGTCCGCTCCGGGCAATGAGCAACAGCGCTATTTGTATCACCCCCAACACTGTCCCAAACGGCAGGTACCAGAGCGAAAGCGCCGCTGCCACAAGCATCGCCCACCACGACCAGTTCGCATGTAGAACAAACACGACTATCACAGCCAGCCAGATCAGCCCGTACACCACGAAAATCAGTTTCATGGCAGTCGATCGAGGATCTATGCCAACTCGGCTGACAAGCTTAGCCCAGGGACCCAGTTGACCGGCGTACTGGCCGCTTTTGGGAGTCACGTAGTCTCCCGAAACCAGCGCCACCGTACCGTCTGTGACAAACCACACGGAAACTAGAAGCGCGCAGGACACTGCTATCCATTCATGCCAGGTCATTTCGGCCTCCGTTGTGTCGAGGCTCCTCCTTCTCAATGAGCCAGACCTAGAATAGAGAGCCAGCCGCATCATCTCAAGGGCAAAATCAGGCCCAGGTCGTTCAAAGGAGTATTATTCTGAGTTTCTTAGTGAATTCAGGATATTCCCCCAGGAAACCCGGACGAACGTCCGGGCCACACAACTACCTGTATTGCAATAACTTGCGGAGGCAGGCGACGTCGATATTTGACTGGGATTTGGATAAAATCGCGTATTTCTCATCAATTTAGCCGACTGTGCTACATTTGCGCTTGACAATTGGAGAAACATAAGGTTCCTTTGGGCATAATGTTGACAGGGGTTTTGATCATGTTTCAGTCTTTTTTGTCATTTGGTTCAATGCGTTCTGTCGTGGTTTTTAATTTTTAGTTTCAAGGAGAGGTTTTCATGTCAGAACGTGAAACCGGTTCAGTCAAGTGGTTCAACGCTGGTAAGGGTTACGGGTTTATTACTCGTGACGGCGCCGGCGACGATGTCTTTGTCCATCACAACGCCATTAGCGGCGAGGGATTCAAGACACTTGACGAAGGTCAAAAGGTGGAGTTTACCACCACGCAAGGCGAAAAAGGATTGCAGGCGCAGGACGTGACTGTGATCAGCTAGGCTCCGGCCCGGCTTGACCTTTTTTCACTTTAGATTGATCTTTACATCAGCGGCGGCCAGTCGACAGATTGGCCGCCGCTCTTTTTTTGCCCGGTGAAAATCCAAGCGATTACCTCTGCCTCCGGCTTCTTGGACTTCAGCGCTTCTTCAACACTGAAATCATCCTCCACGCTTTTTTATGGCGCAGGTCAATTTGTCGATCCATTGCTCCATATTGGGCGACGATTTCAAACCTGCCGCTGGCGTCCACCAGGGCCCGGAACTCCGTGCAGGTGAAAAACCGCTGCGGGCAGGTGTCCACAATCTCAGTACTCTGGCCGTTTTCAGTAACGATCATATGCACAGATGTTTCAGTGGTTTGCGAGATGACATCCAGCTTGTCAGATTCGTCTCCCCAGATCATGCGAACTTTTTTTCCGTCTCTTGCAGATTCCCAGTCAGTTCTTGTCGATTTTCTCCCTGTCAGATGGTCAGCGGGATGCGCCATCTCCAGAATGTAAACTCCATTTTTCACTAAAGCATCAGCGGCACAATTCAGATGCCGATACACTGTTTCATTTTCCAACAGGTACGAAGCCGAATCCAAAAGCAATCCGGCCAGTTCAACCGGTTGTTTCAATATAAATTCCGCCATGTCTCCACACATATATTCAAACTTGACTCCCGCGCTGTGCGCCAGAGAGCGGCCGTATTCTACCATTTCCGGAGACAAATCCAGCGCCGTCGCTTGCAATCCGAGTCGCGCCATTTCCAACGTATGTCGGGCGGGACCGGCGGCCATCTCCAGCCAACTTTCAGGCTTTCGCCCGATTATATTTTCATACACAGACATCATAAACTCACACTCACTGGCGAAGTCTTTGAAATCAAAGGCAATGTCATAGATTTCGGCGAGTCGGTATAGTTTGTGGTGAGACTTGTGATGAGACTGCGGCATTTTCATCCCCTTTGTCCGTCGTTTCGTGTGGTCTGGCGCTCCAGCCTTGGGGGCCAGTCCCTAAAAGTAATTTTAGCGCCTAACTCACTGGAATGCAACACGATGCGGCGGCCGGCCGGGGTGAGTGGCGAAAACGCCCGGCCGGGGTCTCTAGATGCCTTAAGTGTTTCATGCGTGAATCCGACATAATAAAGTAGCTTGTAAGAATGCGCTCTAAAAATTCCGGTGACAGTATCCGGTGGCGATTGTGTAAAGGAAGAGGAAAATGTCAAATTCGAGAAGTAAACTCAGACGGCGCACAGATTCTTTCCTGGGCGTCTATGACCGCAACAGCGATAAACTTGTTGGCCGCCTGGTGGACATGACAACCGATGGCGTCAAGCTGTTGTGTGTAACATCAATTGAGCAGGAAGCTGAGTTTCAATTCAGAATGGAATTGCCGGTTGATTTAAGGGGCAGCAAAGAAATTACGTTCGACGCCAAGAGTGTCTGGTCAAAGCAGGATAAGGTCTCCCATGAATACAATATCGGTTTTAAAATCCTGGAGCTGTCGCCTAAGGAAAAACAAAAGATCCAACTGCTCATAGACGGACCCCTTTTCGCCGACGATAACGAGCGTGTCCACGTCACTCTCAGTAAAAAAGTCACATAGTCCACACGCGCCGGACTACTGGCTTGGAGCGCCAGCTTTTGCTTGAACATTTCTACCCGCGTTTCCGTATATCCAATATCGTCTGTCACATTCTTATCCAGCAGTACTGATGTCGCAGCGCCACCTGAAATGCCCCCCCGCTGAATTCCGCCGGGCCGGACATTAACTGGTGGACCAGATCGCTAAATCCCTCAAATCCCTCAAATCACTTCCGAATCGGCCGGTGACGCGAACAACAATGACGAAGTAAACATCAGCGATGTGACGTTTCTCATAGCCAGAATCTTCGCAGGTGGCCTTCCTCCCGGCTGTGGGCCAATCGGAATCACCTGCAACTGATTGAATTTTGACGAATCGCTGTTGTAGGTTATGCTCCCGCGTTTCTGATCACAGGATTCGCTCAATCAGGCCAGATTCTTCTTCCTAGGGCTTGTCTCAAGCAAACAGGTAGATCATGACGCCATTCGTGAAGCGCGGCTGTGCGAACTGCCTCAATACGCCAGCAGATTTGATCCAAACTCAATTGCGCAGTATCTTCTCGGTCGGGGGTGGTGGCTGGTCGGCCGTAGAGTAATGTAATCTCACATACAAAATTGAGGAACAAATGGAAAAACGAAGAATAACTGCGTCGCTGACAATTACGCTGACAACGGCGTTGCTGGCGACTCTGGCTATTGACGCATCTGCACAGCCGACAGGCAAAAAACGAGGCAGACGTGGAAATTATGAGAGACGCGCGGAAATTGGACTCAAAGCCGGCCAGTCCGCCCCGGACTTCACACTCATGTCTCCGGATGGGAAAACCGAAACAAGGCTGGACTCACTTTGGAAAGAAAAGCCGGTTGTCCTGTTTTTTGGCAGTTACACCTGACCGCCGTTTCTTCGCCAGGTTGGCGAAATGGAGCAAATGTATCAGGACTACAATGACATTGTTAATTTTCGAATCGTGTATATGCGCGAAGCCCACCCAATTGACAGCAGGCGCCCTTCGCCAGTGGCGCGCGAGAAAGGTATTACTGAACACGCCGATTACGGCGAACGCTGTTCAATCGCCAAAGCGTTCCTTGATGAACAAAATCTGACGATCCCGGCGATTGTGGACGACTTCGACAACACTGTCAATCTCGCCTACCACGCATTCCCGGACCGCCTGTTTGTTGTGAAAACGGACGGTACACTGGCGGTCGCCGGAAAGCGGGGTCCGTGGGGCTTTGTTCCGGCGCTGGAA